>DPKV01000227.1:1745-5404 GCA_003542325.1 Anaerolineaceae bacterium | reverse complement strand
TCTTAGATCGCCCGGGTTTTATGGGTGTGGTATTGATTACAGAAGACATTACTCTGTTTAAACTATTATTTTTTTGGCTATTTAACCGAGACTGCCACGCTTCCTGCGGAAGCTCGCAGTGACGGAATAGTGAAAAATTGCAGGTCACGTGCCGTGGAGCGACATAGTCCCCGAAGCGCAGCGGAGTGGGAAGCGCAGCGCACGTGACAAAAGCTGTGGTAATAATAACCATATTTCCCCATTACGCATGAAAAGCAATGTTCAAATCTGTCACGTATGTCGGCTTCGCCGCCACACATGACCTACAACTAAAAGTTTAAAGCTAATTTGGATAAAGAATTTGGATCAGCCAGGCTTTTGAGATTTGGGATGATATTTTCCCTGTTGGATATGAGTTGTCAGCATTAAGANNGGGTGTGGTATTGATTACAGAAGACCTTACTCTGTTTAAACTATTATTTTTTGGGCTATTTAACCGAGACTGCCACGCTTCCTGCGGAAGCTCGCAATGGCGGAATAATGAAAAATTGCAGGTCACGTGCCGTGGAGCGACATAGTCCCCGAAGCGCAGCGGAGTGGGAAGCGCAGCGCACGTGACAAAAGCTGTGGGAATAATTACTGTATTTTCCCCATCCAGGAAGAAAAGCAATGTTCAAATCTGTCACGTGTGGCGGCTTCGCCGCCACACATGACCTTCAACTTCTCTTGTCATTGCGAAGCTCGCAGTGACGGAACAGCCTGTCAGTCCATCAGGTCATGCACATTCCGGATGGCTTCCGCGAGGGTACTCCCCAGGAAAACACCCTGCATTGCATCACGGGCTGAAGAGTTTTCATTGAAATACCGTCCGCCAAAACCAAACAAGGATTTTGGAGAGAGTTTATTTAATTTCTCCTGGAATTGAAAAAGCGGGCGGGCGGTGTGTTCAAACCCGGCAGAGAGGATGACCATATCCGGAGAGATATCTTCTGCATAGGCGACGAGGTCATCCACAGGCAGGTCGGAGCCGAGAAACTCAACCTGGTACCCTTCCCGGCGCAGGAGGACGGATAACATCAGGGGCCCAATTTCGTGGAACTCTTCCGGCGCGCAGCCAACCAACAACTTTGGTGCACGGTTGTTTACCGGGAAAGCCTGCAAGAGGTTCATCAGGAATCCCCGGATGAACCCTGACGCGTAATGTTCGGTGGCGATCCGGATCTCTCCCCGGTACCAGGCTTCTCCGATTTCATAAAGACAGGGATTGAATATCTCGAAGAAAATTGTTTCCAGATTGAACACGGATTGGATGGTGTCGATGATCTGTCTGGCTTTTATTTCGTTATGCGAGGTGATGGCAGTGAACAACTGCTCGCTGTATTCTTTGGGTGCGGCTTTGGGCGGATTACGTAAAACCGGCGTTTGTAAAATTGGCAGGGCTTCGGGCCAGATACCATTCAACCGCAGTTCATGATATTCCCGGACCGCCCTGCTGATGGTGAGGCCATTCTCTAAACGGTGCGTGATCCAACGCAGGATCTGAATATCCCGATCAGAATAGAGACGATAGTTATTTTCCAGGCGGCTGGGGTCTAAAAGGTTGTACCGCCGCTCCCAGGCGCGCAGGGTAACCGGTTTGATCCCGGTCCGTTCACAGACAACCTTGATGGTAAAAATTGGCTCATCTGAGAATTCAGCTATCGAGACCATGTCCCATCCTCCGGTGAACTTTAGGATTATCTATTTTGATTTTACTGTGAAAACCAGCCGCTGGCGGTGAAAAGTTCCTCCAAAAAGACCCGACGTTCCATCTCGGTCATTGGGCGGGGTTGGGCGTAATCATACAACATGGCGGTCAGCAGTTCGGTGCTGAGGAGCTTGCCGTCATAGAAGGTATGGCGCTGGATGATCTCCCAGCGGGTCTTGATGGTGTTGGTGCCGTTTGAAAAGGTGTACCCCATCTGGTCAAAGAACAGATTCCCCAGTCCGTAATCAATGAAGGCGTCACTTTGGAAGGCCATGCCCTTTGGGAAGTGCGCCTGGCTGCCGTTGACGATCACCGCGCCGGCTTCCGCCATCAATCCGAAGTCATGGACCATGGGCTCGCTGGGGAAATTGTAATAGTCTTCGTAATACTGGAAGGTGGCGATGGGCAGATAGCCTTCTTCCTTCAACCGGCTAATCTCCGCGGCCATCCATTCGTAATCGCCGCAGGGAGCGGAACCGCCGTGGTCGTCCGTCGCCCAGGCGTAATCCGGGCCGGAAGCATTGCATCCGATGAAGGCCAGTTTGTTGCCGTTGTGGGTGATGGTGGCCGGCGTCATGGCATCGGTCAGGTCCAACCCGCCGCCGAAATAGACCATCCCGCGTTTGTTGTATAAATCGAGAGAAAATGGGACCACGTCCACCCCATAGACATAAGCCGAGTCGTTGTTATGGTTCCCGGTCAGTTCGATGATATCCGCGCCGATGTATTCGAACAGCTCGATATAATTCGGGTTGCTGCAGAAAAACAGCAGCCGTGAATGGGGATTGGGATAGGGGCAATCCTCATAGAAGGAGACTTCATTGCTGATATGGGTCAGGTCAGCATTGGTCAGCCAATCCACGATCCCTTCAGCCGGATAGAGCACACCGTATTCTTCCATGCGGTAGGCTGTCGCCCGGACGAGGGCGGTTACCCCGGTCATCACCAGGGTGGTCATTTTGTCCGGGTCACGGTTGGTGGTTGTTATTACGTCCATAACAGGCTGGACGACAGCGACGTCAGGGCTGCTGTCTTCGGTCTGCACCAGGGCAAAGTCCAGCGTCAGTGGGTAGCCGGCAGCCTCGAAATCATTCGCCAACGGCGAAAACCCATCCACAGCAATCACCTTGAGGCTGGATTCCAGGGTTTCAAAGGGCAATACGGCCCAGGCGTTTTCTTCCCAGAGGGCATCAGCCGTTGGCAGCTCATCCGAAATGATCACCGCTGGATTCACGGCCGCTCCCCATTGGGTCTGCCAGACCTTGCCGACAGCTTCCGGCAAATAAAACGCCTGAATGCCGGATAAAACCTGCAGGGCCTCGCCCCGCCAAAAGGCTTCGATATCTGATAAATCCACGGAGTCAGTCAGGGTGGGGAAAGGAGCCGCCAGGGCATACACCCAGGTGCTTTGGGTGAGGACGTTCCCCGTGGGGGCATCGTTCACCAGGCCCAGCCAGAGATCAGCGGATGGGGTATTGACCAGCGAGAAGGCTGAAAGGGAATCGATATTAAGGATTCCTTCCGGCAATCCTTCAGCCAGATACAGCGTGGCCGGTTCTGTCAGAGCAGGCGTTGCGGCACTCTCTTCCAGCGTTGGATGGATCTGCGTGGGTTGTGCGGTTTGGGTATCCGGCCCAGCGGTGCAGGCGGCAAGGATAAACGCCAGGAGCAGCAACGAAAATATTGTATAGGGTCTTTGGGTGATCGTCTTCATGGTCATATTGGATGGTCGTGATGGGCTTTGACAGTGATTAAAACAGGACTGATTATAACAGTCAATGGGACAGGCGGGAGATACGATGGTTATCGAAGATAAACACCTCTGTTTTTTCATTAAAACAGAGGTGTTTCCATTTCAGATCGAAGTGTCTCGTAATTGTAAAGAATTAGTATTGGATGATGCGAGGCAGGACTTTGGCCTGGGCAACCCAGT
>DPKV01000227.1:0-1705 GCA_003542325.1 Anaerolineaceae bacterium | reverse complement strand
TCTTCCAGCAGATCGGAATATTCTTCAGCAACACCCTTGATCCGGTGCAGATCGGCATGGTTGACCCACTCCAAAATGAGGGTGCCGCTGATACCGGATTTATCTTCAAGCTCTTTCCGGCTTTTTGGTGTCGCGCCTTGTTTAAGGAGCTTATTGGTGGTGGTGATGCCGACAGCGATTAATTTCTTTGCATAAACGGGGCCGATTCCTTCAACATCAATTATTTTTGCCATATTTCCTTCCTTATCTATTTGATCGTCGATAGCTTGCCAAAACCTGGTGTTTCATTTTACTGAACCTGTTTGGGTTATTACCTTAATTTTACATATTTTGATATGACTTGTCCAGTTTGCTGAGGGACCCGGCGATGAGAGTATAATTGTCAAATTATGTTAAACCAAACAAAGCAGACCAATTTTAATATTGCCCTGTTTACCTTGACCCGCACAGTAGTCAATACCAGTTACCGGATGGTTTACCCCTTCCTGCCCATCTTTGCCCAGGGCTTGGGCGTTGAACCGGCAACGTTGGCCATGGCATTATCCATCCGGTCTTTTCTGGGGATATTTGGTCCTTTTTTGGCTACCATCGCCGATACTTATGACCGCAAGGTGGGGATGTTGTTGGGGATTGGGCTGTTTACTGCCGGCAGCGGGGTGGTGGCTCTCTGGCCCGGTTTTTGGACTTTTATTCTGGGGATCAGTCTGGTCCTATTAGGGAACGGCGTTTTCATCCCCTCCATGAATGCTTTCCTGGGTGACCGCATCCCATATGAGAATCGCGGCCGCGTCCTGGCGATCACAGAGATGTCCTGGGCACTTGCTTTTATTATTGGGATTCCCCTGGTCCGGCTGGGAATTGAGACCTATTCCTGGGTATCTCCATTCCTGGTAATGATGATAGTTGGTGTTGTCTTGTTAGCGCTTTCGATCTGGCTGGTCCCTTCCGGGAAGGTTGTGCAATCCAAGGGTAACACGCCGTGGCGTAACCTGCGGCAGGTGTTCCGGTCCTGGCCGGCTGTGGCTGGTTTACTGGCCGGTGTGCTGTTTACCAGTTCCAATGAGACAATCAATTTGATCTTTGGGGTCTGGATCGAGCAGCAATTTGGCCTGGACTTCAACGCACTGACGGCGGCCTCGGTTGTTATTGGTGTTTCAGAATTCGGGGGTGAGATCCTGACCAGTATTTGGTTGGATTCGGTTGGAAAAAAACGGATGATCTGGATATTCCTGGTCTTGAACAGTTTGGCGGCCATGCTGTTACCCTTTGCGGGTAAAAAGTTGGGATGGGCGATGACCGGATTGGGGTTTTTCTATATCACCTTCGAGATTGTGTTGATTGGTGCTTTAACTTTGATGAGCGAGGTTCTCCCGGAAGCTCGCGCAACCATGCTTGCTGCGACACTCGCCGGCTTTTCATTGGGGAGGATGCTGGGGGATCTTTTTGCACCGGGTTTGTTTGAAGTCGGATTCTGGGTATCCTGTTTGGCAGCAGTTATTCTGAATGCGGCGGCTTGTCTCTTATTGACCCAAGTCAAAGTCAGAACTCAGACACAAAATGAAAATGCAGTCTAGTTCGGGATGATCCGCTATTTTGTGATCCTGATCAGCCAATCGGGGCCGTATCCAATGTCATAGTCCTCGCTGAAACTGCCCTGGTTGACCGCAACAGCAACCCGCATCAATTCATTGTTATAGAGCATGAC
>DPKV01000077.1 GCA_003542325.1 Anaerolineaceae bacterium | reverse complement strand
GATCTGTCCTGCGCGGGGATGGCTTTCAATCAATTTTAAGGAGCTTTGGCGCTACCGGGAATTGGTGTTCTTTCTGACCTGGCGGGATATCAAGGTACGCTACAAACAGGCTGCCCTGGGGATCGCCTGGGCGGTTCTGCAACCCATTCTCACCATGGTGGTCTTTACCGTGATCTTTGGGAACCTGTTGGGAACGCCTTCTTCAGATGTCCCTTATCCGTTATTCTCCCTGGCCGCGCTCTTGCCCTGGCAGTTGTTTTCAACAGCCCTGCAACGCTCCAGCATCAGCCTGGTGGGGAATGCGAACCTGATCACAAAAGTCTATTTTCCGCGTCTTGCGATTCCTCTGGCATCTGTGCTTGCCGTCCTGCTGGACTTCATGATCTCTTTCGTGGTTCTCCTGGGCGTCATGTTTTATTACGGCTATTGGCCGACCTGGAATATGCTCTGGCTGCCGGTGCTGGTTTTGTTCGCACTGCTGACAGCTATGGCGGTCGGATTGTGGTTTTCAGCACTAAATGTCCAATATCGTGATGTACAGCATATGGTGCCATTCATCAGCCAGGTTTGGATGTATGCTTCCCCAATCGTTTACCCCCTCGAGACCATCCCTGATGGGATTTGGCGTTGGCTTTACGGCCTGAACCCGATGGTCGGTGTGATCCAGGGGTTCCGCTGGGCAATCCTGGGTGGATCGCCGCCGGATGCCACAATGCTGATCTCCGTAGCGATGGTGTTGATCCTGCTGGTCAGCGGTCTTTATTATTTCCGGCGAATGGAAAAGTCTTTCGCCGACATTGTTTAGGTGCTTATGTCTGATATCGCGATTCGAATCGAAAACCTCTCCAAACGCTACCGTATTGGGCTGTTGCAAGAGCGGCCGGATACGCTTCGGGATGTTCTGGTCCAGAGCGTAAAAAAGATGGGGCGGATGTTCTCCCGGAAAGACCGTGACTCGGCGGATAGCCTCTCGCATATTTGGGCTTTAAAGGATGTTTCTTTTGAAGTGGAAAAGGGTCAGGTCCTGGGGATTGTGGGGCGGAACGGGGCCGGCAAGAGTACGCTGCTCAAAGTCCTTTCCCGAGTTACCAATCCAACCGAAGGCTACGGTGAGATTCACGGCCGGGTGGGGTCCCTTCTGGAAGTTGGAACGGGTTTTCACCCTGAGCTCTCAGGACGCGAAAATATTTTCCTGAACGGCGCCATCCTTGGCATGCGGCGGGAGGAAATTGCCCGCAAGTTCGATGAAATTGTTGAATTTTCCGAAGTGGGCAAATTCATCGATACACCGGTCAAACGCTATTCCAGCGGGATGTACCTCCGGCTGGCTTTTGCGGTTGCCGCTCACCTTGAGCCGGAAATCCTGGTTGTGGATGAGGTCCTGGCGGTGGGCGATGCGGAATTCCAGCGGAAATGTCTGGGAAAGATGAGTGATGTGGCCCAGGAAGGCCGCACCGTCCTTTTTGTCAGCCATAATATGTCCGCTATCCTTCGGTTGACCCAGGAGACATTAGTTCTGGACCATGGGCAGGTTGCGATGCGCGCACCGACTCCGGAGGCCGTTGATGCCTATCTCAACATGGGGCAGACCAAACAGGGTGAAAGGGTTTGGGAGGAGGATGAGTTTCCTGCCGGGCCTTTTGAGCCGGTTGCCCTGCGAGTCCGTAATCACCAGGGGAATGTGGCGGACACCGTCAATGCTACGGAAGGTTTTTCGGTTGAGCTGGAGTACAATTTGACGGACGCGATCAGCGGCTTGCGGGTTGGCTTTTATATGATGACCACCCGGGGTGAGTTTGTCTTCACCTCATTTGATACGGACGACCCGGGATTATATGATAAATTTACCAGCCGTACGCCTGGACGGTATATCAGCCGCTGCGAGATCCCGCCAAATCTGATGAACGAAGGCCGCTTCGCCCTGGGTGTGAATGCGAGCACCTATCGCATCAAGCGCTATTTTCAGGACGATAAAGCCCTGACCTTCACGGTGGATGGGACCGGCGCACCGGGGATGCATTGGCCTGAAAACCGACTGGGACCTGTCCGCCCTAAATTGGATTGGAAAATAGGAAAAATCGAACGATAGATTATGAATAAAAGAATCATCAAGAAGATCCTGGGTGAACTACCTTATACTGTCGAACTTTACTGGCAGCTTGTCCAAAAACATCGCCCCTGGAAAGAGCATTTTAACCTGGACGATCTGGAAGCAATTCTGCCTGATGCTGTAGAGCAGGCGGAGTCTTATGCGCCTTCCGCCCGAGCTCATACATCAGGAAAAAATATCTTTATTTTCACCTCGCTGCACTATTGGATCGAATATACAGCCTTGATGGGGTTAGCCCTGGCAGGAAAGGGCCACGATGTGACTTTGTCATTTCTTCCCTATGCCAATTGGGACAAGCCGATTGAGAAGTTTGACCTGCGCCGGCAAAATCTGTATGCACGGCAGGTTTTGGGGAAGACGTCCTCCCTGTTACAGGTGCAATCCTTATTGGATGTGAAGCCTTTTTCAAAGAGCTTACCGCCTGAATTGGAGCAGGCCGTCGTCGACGTCAGCACTTACGACACGCAATACACCTTGCAGGTGGAGGACATTACCCGGGAAGAGCCTGTTTACAAATTGCGCTATGAACGCAACCTTGAGGCTGCCCGAAACGTCCGGGCCTGGCTGATGGCGCATAAACCGGATGTGGTGATCGTTCCGAACGGCTCAATTCTGGAAATGGGGATCGTATATCGCGTTGCCCGCTACCTGGGTATTCCTGTGACGACCTTTGAGTTCGGTGATTGGCGCGAACATATCTGGCTGGCGCAAAATGCAGAGATCATGCGGCACGAAACAGATGCCCTTTGGGCGGCGCATGGCAGCGAGCCCCTCACAAAGGAAAACCTCAGTCAATTGCAGGCGCTGTTTGCTGCCCGTGAAGACGCCAAAACCTGGCAGAATTTCACCCGGCAGTGGCAGGATACCCCCACTGAGGGTGGTGAAAGCGTCCGTAAGAAATTAGGCTTGGACAAACGCCCAATTGTCCTGCTGGCGACCAATGTGCTGGGCGACAGCCTGACCCTTGGACGCCAGGTGTTCAGTAAGACCATGGCTGAGTGGATTGAGCGCACGGTGCAACACTTCACCAGGCGTGAGGATGTCCAGCTTGTGATCCGGGTTCATCCCGGTGAAACACTGACCCATGGCACGTCCATGGTGGATGTGGTGGAAGCTGCCCTGGAGGAATTGCCGAAACACATTCACCTGGTGAAACCGGATGAAAAGGTCAATACCTACGACCTCGCTGATATCACCGATCTCGGGCTGGTCTACACGACCACCGTAGGCCTGGAAATGGCGATGCGGGGCATCCCGGTGGTCGTTGCCGGACAGACCCATTATCGTAACCGGGGTTTCACTAAGGACCCGGCTTCCTGGGAAGACTATTTTGAGACTCTTGACACCCTGTTGGGTGATCTCAGATCAGCCCGATTGACTCAGGAACAGGTGGAGTTATCCTGGCGGTACGCCTATCTGTTCTTCTTTGAGTTCGCCAAACCCTTCCCGTGGCATTTATTGGACCTGATGTCAGACATCAGGGAACGGCCCGTGTCCTTTGTTTTGGGTGAAGAAGGGACGCGACGATATGATGAGACCTTCCAGTTCCTGACAGGGAAACCACTGACCTGGTAAGTTTATTGTGAGTAAAACGGACTGAAAATTACGTGAACCTCAGGTAAGAAATGAGAATCAATGATTAAGAGGTGTACTAAATAAAACTTTGTTTATGGAAATCGAATAATAAAATTTTTAAGGCTTCTCCTGGAGCGAAGCGGAACACCTTGAGGTGTGAGGAGAAGCTGTCTGCGCAGCAGACTGATGAGGTGGAAACGTGATATGACACACCTCATCCGGCACTTCGTGCCACCTTTTCCTAATCCCCTTCGGGGACTTCGTCGCTTCGCTCCTCGAGGGGAAGGCTTTCTGAATAATTATTTTATTGATTTCTCTGATAGACGAAACTGAGGACAAAATAAAAACTTTTCAATCGCTGGATGGCAGTTTGAATCACGACGTATTGAATCTATCCAAAGAGATAAATGGTTTGGGTGGAATCTGCTCCAGCGCAGATCGTGGATGCGATATACTGGAAGATGACTGCAGGTCCTGACCGGCACCCTGCGGGTGTTTCGCTTCGCT
>DPKV01000028.1 GCA_003542325.1 Anaerolineaceae bacterium | reverse complement strand
TGGACGAACTGCTCAAAACCGCATTGAACCGGGTGATGCTCTACTTCAACCTGGACGTTGGGGAAATCTATCTCAGCGAAGAGAACCAGAATCTTTTAAGTAAGATCCTGCATCAGGGTGAAACCGTCCCCGCCATGTGGACTCAGAACCGGTTCACACTGAAGGAAAGTCTGATTGGCAAAACTGCCCGGACCGGACAGCCCACCCAGGTCAGCCTTCCCTATCAGGAGGACCCCTTCCTGCTGAACGAAGAACTGACCCAGGCCGGGATCCGCCGGATCGCCTGTTTCCCCCTCACAAGCCGCAGCGAGGTCCTGGGTGTGCTAAGTATCGCCACGCGGCAGGCTGAACCGGTGGACGCCATGGACGAGCAGCTCCTTTCCTCCATCGCCTCCTGGGTCGGCACAACGATAGAAAACTCCCGGCTCAACATCCAGGGACGGCGTTTGGCCGTCCTCGAAGAACGGGACCGGATCGGCATGGACCTGCACGACGGCGTCATTCAATCCATCTATGCTGTCGGACTGACCCTGGAACATGCCCTGTTATTACTCAGTGAAGAACCTGAGCAGACCCGCAAGCGGATTGACCAATCCATTGAGGACCTGAACAGCACCATTCGCGACCTGCGCGCCTTCATTATGGACATGCGCCCCCGACACCTTTATGAAGAAGACCTGATGGACGGGCTCCAGCGGCTGGTGAACGAGTTCCGGGCCAACACCCTGCTGGAGGGCAAACTCAGCGGCCCCTCCGAAGGGCTCGAAGACCTGCCCGATTCCCACGCCATCGCCCTGTTCCACATCTGCCAGGAAGCTCTCGCCAATGCGGCGAAGCACGCCCAGGCGAAGAAAGTGGAAATTCTGGTCTGGACTACCCCGGACCGTGTCCTGATGGAAGTCCACGATGACGGGCGAGGTTTTGACCTTCACAAAGTACAGCTTACCCTCGGCCATGGCATATCCAACATGCAAACCCGCGCCAGGAATGTGGGCGGCGATCTGGAGATCACCACGGAGCCCAATGAAGGCACAACCATCCTGGTCTGGATGCCCTACATTCAGGATTCGGAGCCCCAGGAGAAAGCAAAGCCATGACCGAACCCCGCAACCTGCAAAAAGCCGCCCTGCGCGGCGAACCTTCCTATGTTTGGCGCGACGGCCAGCGCCGCCGGCTGGAGATGATCCTGGAAGCCGCCGGGGAACGCACAGCGGGAACAGCGCTGGTCGATGGCTGCGGTGTGGGGATGTATCTGCACCACATGAGCGAGTCCTTCGCCCGGGTGGTGGGGTTGGATATCGAGTTTGAACGGCTGAAAGAGGCTCAGTCTCTGGAAATCACTGTGCTCAACGGCGTTGGCGAGCACCTGCCTTTTCCAAACAACAGTTATAACCTGGTGCTCAGCCATGAAGTCCTGGAGCATGTTCAGGACGACCAGGCCACCATCAATGAGATTGTGCGGGTCCTGAAGCCCGGCGGCCGTCTGGTCTTGTTCTGCCCCAACCGCGGCTATCCCTTTGAGACCCATGGGCATTACTGGAAGGGCAAATACCATTTCGGCAACACCCCGCTGATCAATTACCTGCCCCGTGCCTGGCGCGACCGTCTTGCCCCGCATGTCAACGTCTACACCCGTCGAGATTTGATGAAATTGTTTACAGGCCTGCCGGTTAAGTTTATCCAGCGGAAAACAATCTTAGGCGCGTATGACAATATCATTGCCCGCCGACCCAAACTTGGCCGCTTCCTGCGGCGTTTGCTGCAATGGCTGGAAAAAACGCCTTTTCAGCGCCTGGGACTGTCCCATTTCTGGGTTGTGGAAAAGACCTAATTTTCTCCATAAAACACTAAATTTATTTACGATATCTTCGGCCGTTTTTTTATATAAAAGTAAGTTTTGCTCTATCTATGATATTGGATTACTGTGTACGAACGAGCCTGCCGTCTTCCAATCGGGCGACACAGTCAAAACGAGCGGCGATATCCGGTTCGATTTTGTGGGAAACATAAATCACGGTTTTATCCAAAGCCAGAATACCCAGATCAAAACTCCTGCTGTTTTCCGGGTCAAGGGAGGATGTCGCCTCATCGATAAGCAGAACCTCGCACCCATGATACAAGGTCCGAGCCAGAGCGATCCTCTGCTTTTCACCGCCGGAGACAGTGGTGGTCTCGCTGTTCATCAACGTATCAACGCCCTGTGGGAGGCGGTCAACAAACCGGCTGACACCTGAAAGCACCATGATATCCTTAAAATGGTCTGGATCGAATGCCTCAAAAAACAGGATGTTCTCTTTCACGGTCATATTAAATAAATACGGTTCCTGAAAGACGATCCCAAATACATCATAAAAAGAACGAGGGCAAATGTTGCGCGCATCCATCCCATCAATTGCAATCTGTCCCGAATAACCATCGAGCAATCCCATCAGCAGTTTGAGGAGTGTAGATTTCCCGCATCCACTCTCGCCGGATATCAGGTATTTTTTACCCTTCTCAAACACAAAGTTCACCTGATCCAGGATTGTACGGTCATCGTAGGCGAAAGAGACCTTTTGTAAGGTAACACGCTCATTAAACTGCTGCTTCTCCCCTGTCCACTCTGAAATGGACACCTTTCGGGGAAAATCGAGATAGAACTTATCCAAAACCGCTTTCCCGCTTTTGAGCTGCCCGATATCCACCGAAATTTGTTGAACGGGGCCAATGATATTACCGGATAAGTTGACCACAGCAGTTAGCGTGCCCACTGTGATGGCGCCCCTGATGACGAGCCAAAACCCAACCAAGAATGGGCCAGTTAGACTTAACAGCGAAATAAATACGATAATCGTTTCGAGTCGGGCGAACTTGACCCCCATATCAAAGCGGGTTCCCTCCAGTGATTCATTTTCGTTGGCCATCCGCTGCTCAAACGTCTGATCGCGCCCGAAAGCCTTAATGATACTGTAGCCGCGTAAGGTTTCGTTCAGTTTAGTGACGAATCGCTCAGAAGCATTGACCAGGTTGATGCCGCTCTTCTCTACACTTTTAAACGCCTTTTTGGGTAAAAACAGGACAACACAGGCGAGTAAGGCGACAAAGAGTGCCAGCAAGCCATTAAAATAGAAGAGCATGGCAATAGACAGTACCGCCTGGGTTATCGCCGCGATGAGCCGGGCAACGACATTAAAATATTGCGATTCGATCAACTGTAGGTCTGAGGTAAAACGCGAGATGACCTCGCTGGGGTTGATGTTCCCCGCCAATTGAATAGGCGCATCAACTCCATGGCCACGAGGCGGCCTTCCAGAGTCTGTCCGGGC
>DPKV01000062.1 GCA_003542325.1 Anaerolineaceae bacterium | reverse complement strand
CAATTTCATCTGAAGCAAAACAGTTTCCCTTTACCAGCCATTAACCATCGCGGCGCTGGTCATCGGTTTCGTTTTCGTCATCAGCGGGACCATGGACCTCTTCATCGATCTCTCTGACCTGGTCTGGTGGGTCCGCCGTTTCTTCAATCGGAAAGAATTGCATCCATTGACGATGGAACGCCTGGAAGCCCGGGAGCAGCAGGGGATCGCGATCTTTATCGCGGCCTGGCATGAATCCGATGTGATCGCCAGGACCCTTGAGAACGCCTGTGAAACCATCGAATATAAGAATTTTGATATTTTCGTTGGCACCTATCCCAATGACCCGGACACACAGCGCGAAGTGGATAAGGTTGCAAGAAAGAACCCTCACGTTCATAAAGTCATCACACCCGACCTGGGGCCGACCAATAAGGCCTCAAACCTGAATCATGTTTTCAATGCGCTGCTCGGTTACGAAAGAAAATCCGGCAAGTATTTTGATATTATCGCCATGCATGACTCTGAGGACATCATTCATCCCCTGTCCCTGCTGGTTTACAACTACCTGATCCCCCGGATTGAAATGATCCAGATCCCGGTCTTCCCCGTCCCCCAGCCCCTGCGCAGGGCGACCCACTGGACCTATGCCGACGAATTCGCCGAAAACCACACCAAGATCCTCCGAGTCAGAGAGTTCAGCCAGGGGTTTGTCCCCTCTGCGGGTGTCGGTACGGCTTTTACCAAACGAGCTTTCCAGTTATTAGCCCTGGAGCACCAGGAAGTTTTCTCCCCGAATACTCTGACCGAGGATTATCAATTGGGATTGCGGATGAACCTGCATGGGATGAAAGCAGCCTTCGTCAACATCAAACGCCCGCCTTCATCCAAAGATGAGGATAAGGTCAAGGATACAGACTGGATCGCCACACGCGCCCTCTTCCCGACGGATTTCAAACGTGCCGTCAAGCAGAAGACTCGCTGGAACAACGGCATTATCCTCCAGGGGTGGGAAAACATCGGCTGGAAAGGCCCCCTGGCGGTAAAGTGGGACCTTCTTCAGGACCGCAAGGCATTGATCACCGCGCCGGTGAATTTCCTGGCATATTTCATTTTCATCTATTTCCTGCTCTATCAGTTGACCGCCTCCCTTTCGGGGTTGGCCATGCCGGTATTGATCCCGGATGGTTCTCTGCTGGCCATTCTGGTGTGGATCTCAACCGGATTAATGGTCTGGCGGTTATCCAACCGGGCCTTCGCCGTATATAAGGTGTATGGCTTTATGCCGGCGCTCACGTCCATCCCGCGTACGATCTGGGGGAATATCATTAATTTCTTTGCGATTGTGCGCGCTTCATACCAATATGTCATCAACAAGGCCAAGAAGCAGACACTGGCCTGGGATAAGACCGTCCACGATATCCCTGCCAACGTTGCAGAAACGCATGCTTCCAAACCAAAAAACAATCCCGGTAAAGTAAACGACATGACCCACCTGGCAAAGCTCCTTCCAAAGAAGAATTTCGTCCGGCTGTTTACACGGCGGTTGGAGGAAGGAGATGAAAGGGAAAAGGTCGAAATCATCGAATCCATCCCCCAATCTTACGGCAAGGATTTGTTCCCGTATTTCATCCGGTACATCACGGACCCATCCTGGGAAGTGCGAGCCGCCGTCTGCCGCAGCCTGAGTTTCCTGCGCCTTTACCAGGCCATTCCGTACCTGAAATTGGCCGCCTGCGACCAGGATTGGGTCGTCCGGGGGAATGCCGTCCGGGCTTTGGGCAAATTGAGCGATCAGGGAGAAAAAGCGCTGATGAGTCTTCTGGATAGCGCGGATAACTTCGCCAGGGACGCCGCCAGGACAATTCTGGAGCAGCAGGGTTTCTTCGACCGCTATCTCGCTCAACTGAATGACCCTGATTTTCGGAAAGCAAACCGGGCCCGTATCTTCTTCACAGCCCTGGCGTATTCCGGGAAATCTGAGCTTGCACAGGAAATCATTAAACAAAATCATCTCAAGCGTGAACTGCCCGACCAAACCATGCACCCCGCCATCCCCGGTCACCATGAAGGCCTGATCCAACCCATTCATTCGATGGACGCCTGAAGCAAAAAGCACCAGGCCATTTCGGGTTATATCATCCAAACCAGGCACCTCTCATCTGTGAGTCTGGGATTGGAAGGATAGGTTCTTACTGTTTTTTATTACTGTTTTTATGACCAGTCTTCAGTAGAACTGCAAGCCCTTCCGGGTCAGTTGTAGGCAGAACCATGTCGTTAGTATGGGATATTGCCCCTCTGGGACAAGTCAACTGACATTGACCACAATAAGCGCATCGAGCGGGATAATACCATAATTGAAAATCTTCCCGAGATTCACGAATCAATTCCAATCCATTTGCCGGGCAGTCCCGCACACACAGGCCGCACCCTGTGCAGCGTTCCGGTATAAATTCAATAGCCCCTCGAAAACCCTCAGGCAACGACACCGGGCCATAAGGGTATTGGACTGTATCGGCCTTTGAGAACAAGGCATCGATTAATGCACGCAGCAATCCATTTCTCCTCGCCATCTCACACACCCATCAGAATCACAAACAATAACTGAATAATACCTACTGGCACAAGAATTCGCCAACCCAGACTGGCCAGTTGATCAATGCGCAGCCTGGCAAAGATAGAACTGGAAGCGCTCAGAATAAAAATCACCAGTAAAACTTCTCCTGAGAATATCAGGGTATTGATCCAGGGCGAAATTCCTAACGGCATCCCAAAGAAGAGATTGATCAACAGGAATATTCCCACAATAGCCTGAATATCCATGGTCAGGTGCCAGAAAGCCAGCTTTCCGCCGGAAAATTCGGTAAGTGACCCTGCAACCACTTCAGATTTCGCTTTAGGGATATCCAAAGGATCCCGCTTTAATTTCCCGATCAGACCCGCTATTGCCAGGCAAAACCCCACAGGCTGGAAAAGGATGAACGGTCCCAACTCCGCCTGGGATTTCAGGATCTCTGCCACCGACCAGGAGCCGCTCAGGATGGCCGGACCGCTGAATGCCAGCAGCAACGGGACTTCATAAGAGAAATATTGCAAAAGCGACCGGGCGCCACCCAGAATACTATAAATACCCACTGAAGTCATGCCTGCCAAATAATACGCCAGGGTCGGAATCCCCATCAGGAACACGATCACAATCAGGTCACCTTCAAATGAAAATGGCGTAAACCCGGCGACCGGTATGTATAAGCCTGCCGTCAGAACGGCTGCCAATGAGATCAGCGGGAGGATCGTTGCGACCCATCCGCTTGCGCCAGTCGGCAATAAATCCTCCTTGCTAAAGAGTTTTATAAGATCCGCCAGTGGCTGATACCACTGCGGACCAACCCGCCGCTGGAATCGGGCCAATAATTTCCGGTCAACCCATTCAAAAGCCAGACCGCAAAACACCTGGAAAGCTAATCCCGGGAATACGAATAAATAGAATAATCCTTCAAACATACTGCGTCCTATCGGTCCGCACAGGCGATGCAAAGATCAATACCGGCCAGAACAACCGGGATATCCGCTACACGGATCTCTGATAATTGGACCGGAATCAGACTGAGGGCGGCCAGGGTTGGCGTCCGGATCTTTAGCCGCGCCGGGAACTCGCTGCCATCACTCCGCAGGTAGTAGAACACTTCTCCACGCGGCGCTTCGGCGCGGATGACCGTCTCACCTGCCGGCACCTTCCGCCTGACCCGTGTGGTGACCGGCCCTTCAGGCATCTGATCCAGGATTGACTCACATAGTTTCAGGCTTTCTCTGGTTTCATCCACACGGACCATGGTCCGCGCCCAGGCATCACCTTCCGGATAGGTAATCACATTAAAATCCAACTTGTCATAGGGCGGCAAGGGGCTATCTCGCCGCATATCGACAGCCACACCTGAAGCCCGGGCAACCGGCCCCACAACAGAATACTCCCGGATCTGATCTGCCGTGATCGGCGCGACACCAATGGTTCTCGCTCGGATGGTCGGATCGGTTCGGATCGCATCCAGAACACCGAATAGCTGATCCCCCAGCTTTTGCAGTTTTCTCCGGACCATGCTCTCGTGCTCTGCATCCATATCAAACCGAACACCCCCAATCAGGTTGGCAGCATGACTGACCCGCCCACCGGAAAGGGCTTCCATAATATCCAGGACGATCTCCCGGTTGTGCCAGCTATGCATAAAAACCATATCCAGCCCGATATGTTTTGCCAATATTCCGATCCAAAGCAAATGGCTGTGAATACGTTCCAGCTCACACATTAAAGCCCGAATGTATTGCGCCCTGGGAGGTATCTCAACTCCCAGCAGGTCTTCAACGGCATAGCAAAAGGTGGTGGTATGCACATGGGAACAGATCCCACAGATCCGTTCAATCAGGTGAACATTCTGAACATAGGTCCGTTCCTGCGCCAGGCGCTCGATTCCCCTGTGGACATATCCAATCCTCAGAGAACCGCCAAGGACATCTTCACCGGAGACTTCAATATTTACAGATATCGGCTCCTTCAACAACGGATGCTGGGGGCCTATCGGAATGATATTCTTAGTCATGGATCTCCTTTCCCATAAAGGGTGGCGCCTTATCCCAATCATCCGGGAGGAGTAAATGTGGTGTTGCTTCCCGTCCCGTAAAATAAATTCCGAACATTTCTGCCGCTTCCCGTTCATAAAAATCCGCACCAGGTATCATCTCAATGAGGGATGGGATTTCAGGGTGATCCGCGGGCAGTGTCAATACAAAAGTAATCCCCTGACCCTGCCAAAAATGATACATCACCTCAATCTGCCCTTCCAATTCTTCCCTTTGCTGTGCGGTGATGGCGGACAGGTGTATATTTCCCCATTCCTTAGTGAGTAAAGCTGCCACGTTGAGCCATTTCTCAACCGGTACAGCGTACACCATCTCATTATTGATCGTCTCAAGGACAGCCAAATCATCCCCAACCGTTTGTTTTAATCTGAAAAGCAATTCGTTATTATCCATTTTCAGCACCTTTAACTATCTTTTCCTGTAATTTGATCAGACCCGCAATGATCGCTTCCGGACGGACAGGACATCCTGGAATATATAAGTCCACCGGTAAAACTTTATCGACACCGCCTAAAACGGTATCACTTCCTGTGAACACGCCACCTGTGGCACCGCAGCTCCCCACAGCCACCACCCATTTCGGCGAAGGCATCTGTGAGTAGATTTGCCAGATCGCGTCCCGGGTCTGGTAGGTGACCGGGCCAGTGCAGAGCAGAACATCAGCGTGCCTGGGTGAAGCTTCAGCAAGGATACCCATCCGTTCCACATCATAGCGGGGTGTTAATAGATCCAGGATCTCAATGTCGCAGCCGTTACAACCGCCCGTATTAAAGGGCAGCACCCAAAGCGAATTTTTCTGCGCCCAGCGATAGGTCCGGTTGAGCATCTTCTCAAACATAGTCTATTTCCTGTTCTTTATCATTCTGTCACGCACCAAAACAAAAGCACTTACGGAAATACCTGCCAAATAGAATATTCCGATTCTACGAGACTCCACCTGCAATGGCAGCAAAGAAAGCACCAGGGCAGACACATGAATAAGTCCAAACAACAGTCCCAGACGGAAAAACTCCTGGTAAGACAACTGAACTTCAACTGGCGGCAAGTTCTGACCACTGGAATAAGGCAGATATTTCCCGGTATCATCCGGCCCCTTCGGAGCCCGTTTCTGGAAGAACCGGTATGCCAAAAACACAATAAGCAAAAACAACCCAAAGGCCACCGGTGGATTCAATAAAAAGTTTGTGTTCATAAGGCCAACCATTCCAACATACTTTCGATCATCCCAACCCAGGGATCCGGATAGACACCCAGGAGGATCACCATGACCGTCAGCATGCCTATCGGGACTGCCATCCAGCCGGATACGCGTGGTTTATCGGGTTTCACCTTTACTGGATCTTCTTCACTTTTTTCGCCCTGATATTGACGAACCAATACCGGCAGAAACCCTCCCAACCCAATCAATGTACTGAGCAGGAAAACCACCAACCCACCCCAGGCGATCCAATCATTTACTGCGATGGCAGCAGAGAAGACAAGCCACTTACCGGTAAACCCTGCCAATAAGGGAATCCCGGACAGCCCAGCCAATCCAATACTAAAACAGAACGCCTGCCATGGTAAAACTCGGTTTACACCCCGCAATTGATGAATATCCTGGATACCAAGATGGTATTCATACACGCCTGCTGCAAGGAATACCAGACCATTCATCATCGCCTCCCCCAGGAATAAAAATATCCCGGCGAAATAAGCGGTCGTAGATTGGTAATAAACCCCAATACCCAAAATGAACATTAAATAACCCGTCTGGGCGATGGACGAATAGGAAAGGAATCGCCTGACTTCTCTCTGGTTCAAGGCGTGGATAACGCCCACCAGCATATTCAAACAGGCGGAAATCACCATCATCAAACCAAGCTCTTGTTCGGTCATCCCCAACGCCAGGCAGACCCAGGGGATAAAAAATAACATACTCTTTGAAAGCACCCCTGCCAGGAGGCCGCTGATGGCGCTGGGCGCCTGGCTGTAAACATCGGGCACCCAGGTGTGAAGCGGGACAATCCCGGCCTTTAAACTGAACCCCAGGAAAAAGCAGGCTCCGCCAATCTTACTTAATCCGTCTGTTCTGCCACCCATCTCCGCAACTATCCTAAGGTCACCGCTGCCGCGATAAACAAAATAGATCCCCAGCAGCACAACCATTGTTCCCAGGCTGCTCATGATCAGGTATTTAAATCCAGCCTGGATGGCCCGAATCTGTTTATAGCGAAATCCAATGAGCGCACTAGCGGTGATAGCGGTCAATTCGGTCAGCAGGAACAAGTTGAACAAATCGCGGGTAAAAAACATCCCCAACAGACCGGCTAATAACAATAAAATCAGGGGATAATAAACCAGATAACGTGAGTCCCGTGAGAGATATTCCCCCGAGTAGAGGCAGACCAGGATCCCCATTATCAGAGCGACCAAAAACACAAAGACGCCCAGAATATCTGGCTGAAAGACCACACCGCCATAACCAAGCTGGCCAAAGAATAACTCCACACTGCCAAACCATTCCGGGATCATTAAAATGGTCACTACCAGTGTACTCCCCAGGACCAGCACGGTCAAAATCGCCTCAACCCGGTTGCTTAGCTTTAAAAGACGAGCCAGAAGGTAGATTACGAAAGCGCCAACAATTAAAATGATCAATGGAAAGATCACACCGGAATCACCCGTCATTAAATAAGTCCTTCCATAATTCCCTGGATACCCCTAACGACCCATGAAAGCAATGGTCCCGGCAGGAGACCCTCGATCAGCAGAAAAGCTGAAACAGCCACAGTAGGGATGAGCAGGGATTGAGGGGCTTTTTTGGGTATATCTTTCGGCTGCTGATCGCCCATGAAAATCCCTCCAAAGAAACGCAGGGCATAAATCACTGTGAAAATTGAGCCGACCAATGTCGCAATCGATAAGACTACCGAGAAATTCGTTTGAAAGCCACCGGAAAAGATCATCCACTCGCTGTTGAAGATCCCCAAAGGCGGCATTCCGGAAATCCCTAAGGCACCGATGGCCCCTGTGACACAAAGTATCGGATAGGCCTTCCCCAATCCGCCCAGTTTTCGGATATCGCGTTCCTTCGTCGTCTGGATAATGATTCCCACCACCATAAAGAGCAAGCCTTTGACGATGGCATGATAGACCACATGCATGACGGCACCTTGCAGGCCGGTTTCGGTCAGTGAGCCCAGCCCGAACAGAATGTAGCCCATCTGGCTGACTGAACTGTAAGCAATCACCCGTTTGATATCCTTTTCTGCAAAGGCCATAAATGCACCATAAACCTCAGAAATCAGGCCGGCGATCATCATCGCCAGGGAGAACGACTGAAGAACCTCAGGCAGGAAGAACGAGAAGGGGAATCGGAGGATTCCATAGGTCCCCATGGAAAGCATGGCAGCCGCCAGGATGATCGTAACCGGCATCGGTGCGACAG
>DPKV01000192.1:453-19123 GCA_003542325.1 Anaerolineaceae bacterium | reverse complement strand
CGCACCAACAATCTGTTACTATGCCGCGCTCAACAAATCTGCCGGACTTAGCCCGATCCTTACCTTGGTGACGGAAGAATATCTGGGATGGGAGATGAGAAATGATGATGAGAAGCTGAGGCAACAGGCCAATCATTTTATCCAGCAGAGCAAGGCTGATGGCTCCAAAAGAATATAAGGATATCGCTGAAAAATTGGATAATCGCAGAGCAGACCGCGAACGCCAGATTCAGGATATTATCGACAGACTGAAGAGTGAGCTGGCTTCAGAAGGGGTAAACGCCAGAATTTCAGGCCGGCCGAAACACATCTATTCAATTTATCGAAAGATGACGCGCAAGGAAAAACCCTTCGAAATGCTGATGGACCTTCGGGGTATTCGCTTGATCGTGGAGGATGTGGAAACCTGTTATAAGGCTCTGGGGGTCGTGCATATGAAGTGGCGCCCCATCCCGGGTGAATTCGACGATTATATTGCAGCGCAAAAGGATAACAATTACCAGTCCCTGCACACGGCTGTGATCTATGATGACGGAAAACCCCTGGAAATCCAGATCCGCACAGAAGATATGCATGACCGGGCTGAATATGGTATTGCTGCGCATTGGCGTTACAAGGAAAACCAGGCACATATCAAAGGCTCCAATCAGCAAAAGATCAGCTGGCTTCGGAGCATGTTCACCCTCCAGCAGGATGAGGAAGACGCTGAAGAGCTGGTCGATGGATGGAAATCTGACGTCTTCAAAGACCGTGTCTATGTCCTCACCCCGCAAGGCGACATCATTGATTTGCCGGCTGGGTCAACACCGATCGATTTCGCTTATCACGTTCATACCGTCGTCGGTCACCGCTGCCGGGGGGCAAAGATCAATGGGAAGCTGGTCTCTCTGGATTATGTGCTGCAAACGGGAAACCAGGTTGAAATCCTGACCGCAAAACGCGGCGGCCCTTCCCGTGATTGGTTGAACCCCAACCTCGGGCTTGTCCGGACAAGCCGCGCAAGATCAAAAATCAAGCAATGGTTCAAACGGCAGGACCGTGAGCTCAATTTGGCACAGGGTAAAGCCATGTTGGAAAAGGAGTTCAAACGTCTGGGCCTGAAAGCCATAGATCTGGAACCTTTCCTCTCTGATCTTGGTGTAAAAACCGTGGACGATCTTTATGTCGCCATTGGTTGCGGTGATATCGGTTCGGGCCGGGTGATCAATAAGATCGCTGAGACCGAAGAACAGGAGATGGAAGAGGAATACAAGTTCGATCTTGTCGAAGCGCCAAGCGAGATCACACCCTCGGACACTGTCCAGGTCATGGGGCTAAAAGGGATTGCCACAACGATGGGGAAATGCTGTAATCCGATGCCAGGAGATGATATCGTGGGTTACATCACCCGCGGCCGCGGCGCTACAATCCATCGCCAGGACTGCCCGAACATTCTTCGGGTTAGTGAGAAGGAACGTTTGGTCAAGGTCTCCTGGGGGCAACCCGGAAAAACGTTTACCGTTCCTGTTCAGATCAAAGCTTACGACCGCCAGGGTTTGATGGTGGATATTTCCAACATTATCTCCGACGAAAACGTTAATTTGATCGATATGTCCATGAAAATGAACCAGCATCTGGCAGTTATCAGGTTAGTGCTGGGGGTCAAAGGAATTTCACAATTAAGCCGTATACTGACAAGACTGGAATCTCTACCCAATGTTTTTGAAGCTAAAAGAAAACGACCAGGATAACTGCTGAATTTCTGCTATAATTTGGCCTGGAATTTTCACAGTTTTAGTCTTTACGGAATGCATGAGATAGTGTAAAATCGCATCCTAATTATTTCTTAGCGACTGGTCCTGACAGGAGGAGAAATGCCTCGAATACACTGCCATTATTTGGATTGTTTGTTTCTCGATGGAAAATATTGCAGCGCAGCTGCCATTGAATTAGATCCGGATTCAGGTTGTAAAACCTATCAACCAAACGATGATGTTGATTTGGAAGAATGGGATGAGCACGAGGATTTGGATGAATGGGATGATATCGAAGAAGAAGAAGATGAAGAACTTTGGATCGATGAGGATGAAGACGATCTTCTCGATATTGAATTGGATGAGGATGAGGAAGGGTTCTAATCATCCTGATTATTTCTGTTACTATTTTGTCTAAATGTTTACCGTTACATCTCTGGTTATATTTCTAGAGGCTTTTTCAAGCCTCATTTTATTTAATCCTCTGTAATGCCGGGGATTGAGTATAATTCACTTATCTATAGATTTTGACTTAATTAAAATGGAGGAGTAGCATGGCTGAAAAAGCGATACTGCCTTATAAAGCAATTAACGTTTATATGGAACAGGAATATCTGGAATCTGTTTTGGCATCTGTGGTAGTTGGTGCTAGGAAGCTGCCGAAACAAGATCAGATTTTTTTCTCCCAATTCTTGAAAAAATATGTCAGCGTCCTTGGTTTCCGTGACCCCGGTCGTGCCCCCCTCTCGCTTCAAGTAAAAGCACTTGCAAAAGCCTTTGAGGAAAAGGATGAAGTAGTTCCCGTTGTGCTTTCTTTTTGGACAAAGGTAAACAAAAAGCTGGTCAAACCGGTGAAAACCTGGTTGGAAGCGGAAGGGTTCAAAGATTTGGTGTCCGAGCGTGATTTTAAGGAGGGCGCTGGTTTCATCGCTGATTGGCCCAAGAAAATGGCGTTTGATAAAATGGTTAAGAAATTTACAAAAGATAATACAGAAGTCAAAATCAATCAGGATGATTTGATCCTAATGGCGCTGTGGTTGACCGGGCAGCTCCCGAGTGATTAATCTGATATATAATTATTGTGTTAACTGACAACCGGAACACTGGAGTATAAATGGATATGTATTCTGACGAACAAAATGTAGGCAATACAACCATCTCTCCCCAAGTCCTGCAAAAGATTGCTCGGCTTACGGCCCTGAGCGTTCAGGGTGTCAGCAGGTTAGCCAGCGCTGCCGGCAGCCTGGGACAACTCTTGCATAAGGATGAGGATAAAGGCGCAAGTATTCACATTCAGGAGGAAGCCGTCTACGTGGATGTTTATGTCGTCCTGATGAGCAACTTCAATGTTCGTGATGTGTGCCGTGAAATTCAATCCCGTGTCTCTCGGGCAATTTCTGAGATGGTTGGGATGGATGTCGGCGGAGTAAATGTTCATGTGATGGATTTTGATTTTAATGT
Organism: Anaerolineaceae bacterium; assembly: GCA_003542325.1. GTDB lineage: Bacteria > Chloroflexota > Anaerolineae > Anaerolineales > Anaerolineaceae > Brevifilum. The sequence goes on along the minus strand of DPKV01000192.1, from coordinate 15,929 downwards.
TTAATTATCAGCAGATTTGCTAGAAGAACTTTTACAATGAAGTCACGCACAAAAGCCCGCAGTATTGCGTTACAGATATTATACGAGGTGGATCTTTGCGGGCATCAACCCGGAAAGATCCTTGTTGATCGTTTTGAAGAACAAACAATAGACGATTCTCATAAAGAATTTGTCAGTCAAATTGTGTCTGGTGTGACTGAATATAAGGAAACACTGGATGAATTCATTGCTGATTTCGCCCCGGATTGGCCACTGGACCAGGTGGCTGTTATTGATCGCAACCTTCTAAGAATTGCCTTGTGGGAAATCGCTGTCTATAAAAAAACACCTGTAAAAGTGGCAATAAATGAAGCTGTTGAGTTGGCAAAACTCTATGGTGCCGACGGCTCACCAAGGTTTATAAATGGCGTGCTGGGGGGATTTATTGATAATCTGAATGAGATTAAAATCAGCATGGAGATTGGTCATGAAGAAGACAATAATTAAACCGGTTACCTTACAAAACCCACTTATTGTTTTTCTTCTTATTTCTATTCTTACGATCTCAGGATGTAATTTAAATACTGCTAAAGGCGGTGATAGAACCACAGACTTGACCAGTCCGGATGAACTGATCACGGATGAGGTTGAAGCACATTTTACCGTTGTCCTGCCTGTGCCGCTTAGTGATGGTGAAAGTATTGTCCTGGAGGTTGTGGATGAAGTCACAGGGCTGCCCTACAACAGCCGTGTTTATGAAATGGTGTGGGGAAATGACCAGAGTTATTCCGTGTCGGTCTCATTTCCTTCTGGATCGGTGGTCAAATATCGCTACCTGAGGATTGGGTCATCAATCAACCCTGAGGTGACGGGTGGTGGAGATGAGGTCCGATACCGGATGATATTCGTTAATGGGGAGACAACCACCACGGATATTCTCCAAAGCTGGCAAGGTTCTTCCAGCACGTTTGATATGGGTTCATTATCCGGTACTGTCATTGACAAAACAACGCAGCAGCCCATGGCTGACATTCTTATTAGTGCTGCCGGATATCTTACAATAACGGACGCGAATGGTCGCTTTAGTATCCACGGTATTACCCCTGGTATCCATAATGTGGTTTTCTATGCAATGGATGGCGCCTATGAGACTTATCAACAAGGTGCGTCCATCGTCAGCGGCATGACGACATCCGCCAATGTAGAGCTGACATCACAAACCCTCGTTCAAGTCACATTTCATTTGGCCGCTCCCAATGACGCTGTGGGTATCCCTGTCTACATGGCCGGTAATTTGCTTCAATTAGGCAATTCTTTTTCAAATCTGAATGGCGGGATGAGTATCAAACCTAAGCTCATGCCGCTGATGACGCTTCAGGAGGATGGCAGCTTTCTTCTTACGCTGGACCTGTATACAGGGACGGATTTGCGATATAAGTTTACGCTTGGTGACGGGTATTGGAACTCGGAACGGGACGCCAATGGCGCTTTCCTTGTTCGGCAATTGATCGTACCTGATCATTCAGTGACTTTGGACCTGATCGTCGCATCCTGGCGATCCCCAGGTGTTCAACCTGTTACTTTCAATATCACCATTCCCCCAGAAAATGACCCGGGGGATGAAAAATACATTCAATTTAAAACCGGTACCTGGACCGAACCGCTCCCACTGTGGCCGCTTGGAAACGGTAATTTCATTTACATCCTTTTTTCCCCTTTGGATGCTGCCAATCCAATTTCATATCGATTCTGCCGAAATGAAGACTGTACCCAAGCGCTGGATGCAGTAAGCCTGGTCAGTGAAGCGATGGTTCAACCCGCCGAAACGTCCCAAACCCTTCAGGTGACACTGACAGAATGGCAAAATTGGCATCCGATTACCACACCCACGGAAGTGATTGCTGCTGAAATTCCGGTAAAAACCGATTCCTATCAAACCTGGATTGAATTATCACCGGAAATGACACCCGCATGGCAAGTATATGCACCAATAGGCATCTCAACACTTGCTGGCAAAGGTGTTGGGACAATAATCATCAGCCCGGAATGGTTCATTTCATCCGATTTAAAAACACTTACCCCAGTAATTGGAAAAACACCGATTAAATCAGAATTGATAGATTTGTTGGGAAATATTCACACCTTCAATATGGAAACAGGACTTTTTCCCAGGATCGCTCCTACAAATACGGTTCAGTCTTTTTGGTCTTCCCAGGAACATTCAGAGGACTGGTGGCAAGTCTGGTTTAATTCCTACCGCCAATTCATCCTGAATTATGCCCGAATCGCTGCTGAAGCCCAGGCTGATTGGTTTGTGATCGGTGGAAAAGATGTGATGCCCGCATTTCCAGGCGGTGTCTTTGCCGATGGGTCCGCCAGTGATATACCTGATGGTTTTGACGATCTCTGGCTGCAACTTATTTCTGAAATCCGATCAACTTTTTCCGGCGACTTAGTCTGGGCCGCAAACGCTCAAATCTCGCTGGACCCCTTGCCAAATTTTCTTAATTCGTTGGATGCGGTTTACATCACCGTTGACAGTCCAGTTGGGTTTTCCGAAAATTCAACTTTGGAAGAACTTTCCTATAATTTGCAGGTTGTCATCAATTCGCAGGTCTATGACGTTTATGAAAGCACTCAAAAACCGATCATCGTAGGCATCGCCTACCCTTCCGTCACAGGCGCTGCTTCAGGTTGTTCCTTGCTGGATTACGAGTGCAGTAATGACGGCATTTTTCTTAACGATGAGGTTGCTGAATTTTCAGTAAATCTTGACGAACAGGTTTTGATTTATAATGCAACCCTCCCTATTCTGGCCGATCAGGAGTGGATCAATGGCATAGCGATCAAAGGATACGATCCAACTATAATTAAACTTGATGGGACATCGTCAATCACAGGGAAACCCGCTTTTGATGTCATTTGGTATTGGTTTTCAGGATTAATGCCTGAACATGATTAACACCTATACGAAATTTTAATAAATCACCTTTTTCGGAGGAGCTTTTACTTTCATGACTCAAGCACTCACCCATTGGCTTGAAGCACTTGGCATTGTTGGTCCAACGAACATCATTCACAATCCGGACAGATCGCTATTGATCGCGGAAGCGCTTCGCGATGGCGAAGGTCAGTTGACCCACGAGGGCGCTTTGGGCGTACTTACAACGCCTTATACAGGTCGCTCTCCAGATGATAAATTCATCGTGGACCATCAGGATCGCAGTGATCTCTGGTGGGGAAAAGTTAACCGGCCTTTCTCGCCGGAGGGATTTTTACATTTACAGTCGCGGCTTATCGATTACCTGCGAATGAAACGGCTCTATGTCATCGATTGTTTTATTGGTGCAGATCCCCAATATCGAAAATCGATCAGGCTGGTTACAGAATTTGCCTGGCAGGCTTTGGCTTCAGAAAACATGTTTATATACGACGGTTCCAAACATGGTGAAAACCCTGAGATCACTATTCTGGCTGCGCCTGATTTCCACACCGATCCCGAAAAGGACGGCGTCCGTTCGCAAGTGGCTATCTGCCTTGACTTGAATAGTAAAGTCATTCTGGTTGCCGGATCAAAATATGCCGGGGAAATTAAAAAGTCTGCCTTTTCAATGATGAATGCCTTGTTGCCGGATTCGGGCATTCTCCCCATGCATTGTTCCGCGAATGTGGGGAAGCAAGGTGATGTCGCATTATTCTTTGGTTTGTCAGGAACTGGAAAGACTACTTTGTCCTCCACTCCGGAACGTCAACTGGTAGGTGACGACGAACATGGCTGGGGAAACAATGGGGTTTTTAATTTTGAGGGCGGCTGTTATGCCAAGACCATCCGCTTGAAGCAGGATCTCGAACCGGTGATCTGGGCTGCGACAAACCAATTCGGAGCCGTTCTGGAAAATGTTGTAATTCATCCTTTGACAGGTAAATGTGACTTTGATGACGCCCGTTATACCGAGAATACACGTGCCGCTTATCCACTCTCACAAGTAGCGAATATTGTTCCCGCTGGGATGGCTGGACATCCAAAAAATATTTTTTTCCTGACAGCGGATGCATTTGGCGTTCTTCCTCCAATTGCCAGATTGGACCCCGATGAAGCCATTTATTATTTCCTGTCGGGTTATACATCAAAGGTTGCCGGAACAGAACGCGGTTTGGGTCAACAACCAAAAGCCACTTTTTCCACTTGTTTTGGTGAGCCCTTTCTTCCGCTGCTGCCTCAAATCTACGCCGATTTGTTCCGTGAGCGGTTGGAAAAGTACGGCAGCCATGTCTGGCTGATCAATACCGGGTGGACTGCCGGCGGTTTCCATGCGGGATATCGGATGCCCCTGCCCTACACGCGGGCCATGATCAATTGGGTCCTCTCCGGCGATGGTGTAATGGCTGAATACCAGACCGATCCGATCTTTGGTTTGCACACACCAAAAACAATACCAGGGATTACGCAGGAACTTCTTGTTCCAAGGAATACATGGTCTGACCCAAAAGGGTTTGATAAAGCTGCAAAAGCCTTAAAATCAGACTTTGATGCGAATTATAGCAAATTGTGTTCTTGAACCTCTTAAGTTCAAAGATGATTCTCCTGGAAATCAATGCTAAAATAGCTGATGGATATTGGCATACTATTACTTTCCAGGTGATCAGGAGTGTTTATGGATAAATTTATCATTGATGGCGGGTTCCCCCTGAATGGTGAACTCACACCTTCCGGGAATAAAAATGCTGCCCTCCCCTTATTGGCAGCTTGTTTACTGACCGACGAACCGGTTATTTTACATAACGTCCCGGAAATTATTGATGTCCAAACCATGATCCGGTTACTGAAAAGTCTGAATGTTCAGATGACGTACCTGAATGACACTACGGTAAAGTTGGATGCCAACGATATTAAACCCGCCGATCTGGACCCAAACCTTTGTCGAAAGATCAGGGCTTCGATACTATTGGCTGGCCCATTGATCAGCAGGGTTAAGGAAATTTACCTTCCACCTCCGGGTGGTGATGTAATCGGGCGCCGGCGTCTGGACACTCACATTCTGGCATTCTCACAATTAGGCGTTATTACCCAATATTCGAACAACCTATTCCACTTTAAAGTGGATCAATTACATGGTGCCGATATTCTGATGGATGAAGCCTCGGTAACCGGCACTGAGAACGCCATTATGGCGTGCGTCCTCGCCAAAGGTCAAACCACATTGCGGAACGCGGCCAGCGAACCTCATATTCAGGAACTGTGTCAATTCCTCAATACGTTAGGAGCCAAAATTGAGAACATCGGCTCCAACACCTTGCATATTACCGGTGTGGATCGACTTCACGGTGGAGAATTTTCAATCGGGCCTGACTATTTGGAGGTTGTCAGTTATATCGGTGCTTCTGTCGTCACACACGGTTCCATTAGAATTATAGATGCCGGCGTCAAACATTTGGATATGGTCAAATTGGTGATGAACCGATTGGGCGTAACATGGGACGAAGATGGCGATGACATCATCGTTCCTGAAAAACAAACCCTGGTCATTGAGCCGGATTTGGGTAATGCCATTCCTGAAATTTCCGTAATGCCCTGGCCTTCCTTCCCCACAGACCTGATGAGTATTGCCATTGTTTTGGCGACGCAATCCAAAGGCTCCATTCTTTTTCATGATTGGATGTATCCTTCCCGGATGTACTTCACGGACAAATTGGTTGGGATGGGTGCTCAAATTGTCCTATGTGACCCCCACAGATGTATCGTTCAGGGACCTACGGACCTTAGCGGTGAATACCTTGAAAGTCCCGATATCCGGGCGGGCATGGCACTTGTTTTGGCAGCCCTCTCAGCAAAGGGTGAAAGCGTTATCCGCAACGTCGGTCAGATTGACCGGGGATACCAGCAAGTGGACGAGAAATTAAAAAAACTTGGGGCACATATCCGAAGAGAAAAAGAATAAAAGAAGTAACCAGGAAAAAAAAGCGCTTTTCAGCGCTTTTTTTCTTATAATTATCTGTTCAATTAGTTTTCTGTCTCGTGATCTTTGACAACTTCCATAAACTGATCGACAAGGTCTCTTAGCATGGGTTCAGGCAGGGCGCCAACCTGACGATTGATGATTCTGCCATCGTAGATTAACAGCATCGTGGGAATACCCTGAACGCCGTATTTCATGGCATATTCTGCGTTTTCGTCAGTGTTTACTTTGGCTACTACAAGTTGGCCGGCATATTCAGAGGCAATTTTGTCAAGAATCGGGGCAACCATTTTACATGGCCCACACCAGGGTGCCCAAAAGTCCACAATTACAGGAAGTGATGATTGCAGAACAGTCTTCTCAAAAGCCGCATCAGTGACATGCATGGGTTCGTTTACCATTTGTGTTGTTCTCCTTTACATATACTAATAATATGAAAGCAGTATAACATAACCTCTTATTTAGTAGTATTAATCTTTTATATAAAAAGAGACCCTAAATAGGATAGAATAATTAACGTTTTTATGGCTTAATGGTATTGAAGATCGATTGCATTTTTACCACCAATGGTGGTCCCATCACCAGAAAACCGATCACGGCGGCGATCGTTGCGGAGATCAATACGGCCGCAGCGCCCACATCTTTCCCGGCCTTTGCCATCGGATGCAGGTCAGGGCTGGCCAGATCTACGACAATCTCCAGAGCGGTATTGAGGAATTCCGCTGCCCAGACAATGGCGATTGTCATTAACAGCAATGCCCAGTCCCGGGCAGGAAGATACAGCCAAATTGCAAGTAAGATGACACAGATGGTTGCCGCCGCATGGATCCAGGCATTTTTCTGAGTTCTAATGACATGGGACCACCCTGCGATGGCATGACGAATGCTTTCTACCCTTGATTTGATGAAATCCACGACCTTTATCTCCAGTTTTATCTGCCTTTAACTTGATAAATCCCCAATCACAAGAGAGGATACTATTCATTATTTCCTGGTCATTATACCAACGAATTAATTTTACTAAATTTAGCCGACAATCAAAATTGTAGGGTATAATCCTTAGTCGCTAAGTTATAAATAGTTTTTTGATTTGCATTAATTGAGGCGATTAAATGGCTTTGATGGATATTCAGTTTGACGAGTCCTTTTGGAAGCAGTTGGTAATTACACCAAAGGATATCGAATTTTTATATTCCTTTCTGTTGGAAAAAGAAACCCCACTTCCATCAGTGGAGTTGGCGCAGGCACTGATTAAAGAACGAATCCGGACTGAACGGCAATCCCTGCAAAAGAAACAAAAATTAAATGGCGCTTTTTATCTCCCGGAGAATGAATATCACGTTGGGGATAAAGTTCAGTTTCCTGCATTGAATTGGGCCGCCGGCGAAGTCACTGCTGTTCGTGAAGGCAATAACCCCGAATTACCCGGTCTGAGGGTCATAACTGTAGACCTTGAGGATGGCGGTTCGCGTCAATTTGCCTGCAATATCGCCGACCACAAATTAAACCAAAACGCACCCCAGGAAACGGATGATACTGTTGATCTGGAAGATACTATTATCAAGGACTTCGGGGTTGCGATCACCGAGAAATTGGAAGCGAAATTAGAGGAAAATAAAGACATTGTCCGAATTGGTGCTAACTGGTTCCCGAAATCATTGCTGATTGAGTTCAATGTCGGTCATTTAAACCTGGCCGAGGCTGTACTGGATATGCACGAAGGTGGTCCTTTGCCGGTTGAGTCCCTGCTTGAACAAATTGAAGTCACATCTGATGACCCTGCTGAACTGGTGCAGTTTTCTATGAACTATGCGCTCCAGGAAGACCCCCGATTTGACGAAGTAGGACCTCATGGCATTGTCCAGTGGTTTCTGAACCGGCTGGAACCCGAATACGTCCGGCAGCGACCTATAGAATTAATTGAAACGACGGCTGAATACGATCGGTCAGCAATGACTGAAGATATGCTGATCGCAGAACAAAGTATTGACGACGAGTTGGTTGATCCTGACCCACAGTTTTCACGAAGAGAAGCTGGCAAAGAACTGGTCATTACTTTAAATTATCCACATTGGCGCGTTGGCAGCATGCCATTGACCGCTTTTACCCGGGACTTCTTTCCAACTGCGATCGAAACACCTCGTGTGAAATTTACATTGATTGATGAGGAAAACAAAGAGATTTCTGCCTGGGTCGTACGGCCTTTTAATTACGTTTATGGGTTGCGAAAATGGTATGAAGAAAAAGAACTCATCCCGGGAAGCCAGCTGAGGATCAAACATGGCAAACGGCCTGGTGAAGTATTGATAGCGCCTGAACCAAAGCGGACCAATCGGGAATGGATGAAAACGCTTTTAATTGGCGCCGACGGCGGGATTGTTTTTGCAATGTTGAAACAGACGATCTCAGCGAGTTTCAATGAACGAATGGCAATCGCTGTTCCCTCTATGGATATCCTGGATGATCTCTGGAAAAAACGCCAGGCTAACCAAAAGCCTGTAAAAAAGGTCATGCGAGAAATGATGGGTGAACTGGCAAAGTTGAACACTCAGGGCCAGGTTCATGCCGTCGAACTGTACGCTGCAGTAAACTGCATTGTGCGTTGTTCACCTGGTATGGTCTTTAGTTTATTAGCTTCCAATCCGGATTTTACGGCTGTTGGCGATCTTTATTATCGATTAAGTGACAATTCATAAAGAAAGGTCGGTATGGATTCTAAACGAAGCAGCCTCGTTAAACCCACTTTGGATACACCATTTAAAATCGATTTTGAATGGTGGAAAAACCATGATCGAGATTGGCGTGTATACCTTCGCAGTTTCCTTTGTGATGACCATCAGGCGATCTTTGAAAACCTGAACAACGATGAGACGATTGATTGGGTTGACCCCAACACAGCAGAAGTTGCGCAGGTGGATGGTCTTCAGCATGTTCTGATAACCCATTGTGCAAGGCAGGAGAGTTTCCTCACAGACAAAATGGCCCTGGTTGATTCAGTGTTTCGAGTCTTTTTATCCAACGGAAATAAACCCCTTAATGCCAACGAATTGGGAGATATCTTGAACCGCCCTGCCGAGACTATTCTTCGGACTTTTTCAGGTATAAGAGTTTATAAGGGCATTCGGCCAATTTTATAATAGCAGACATGATATAATCGTTTTTCAAAATGCCCCTGTAGCTCAATTGGACAGAGCACTGGACTTCTAATCCAATGGTTGCAGGTTCGAGTCCTGTCAGGGGCGCCAGTATTGAGTGGTCGATAACGGCCACTTTTGTTATTAATAATAGTCGTCTCACCAAATAGATATCGATTACATCATAGATGACTTGTAATTAAAATTTTCGCTGAGTCTGCACGAAAAGATGTGATGGGGATGAACTATTGGCCTATAGAGGCCTGGATGAAACCGATTCTTAAATTATAATTTAGTCGCTGAATATATAAATTGCATAAAGAAGTTTGACAGGTTGGAGGAAATGCTTTCTGAGTAATAATGTGTGTTATATCGCCTGATACCATAGATTTACTCAGGTTCGTCCTTTTGATTTTCGGTATAATTTTAAAATAGAAAACTTGTTAAGAAAGGAATTAAAAAATGAAATTACTTATTCGTTGGTTAATCTCAGCAGTCTCGCTATATGTCGCAGTCCTGATCGTTCCCGGAATTTCCGTTGAAGGGACCGCCTGGATTGCATTTACAGTAATGGCGCTTGTCCTGGGGCTTGTGAACGCGATTGTTCGCCCGATCCTTAAGCTGCTATCTTGCGGTTTCATCATCATCACATTAGGGCTGTTTGTGTTTGTGATCAATGCTGCCAGCTTTATGATCGCCTCGAACATCGCTCAGAACTGGTTTGGTATAGGTTTCTATGTCGACAGCTTTGGCGCAGCATTATTGGGTTCCATTATTGTCAGCGTCGTTTCTGTGATCCTTTCATCCATACTGATCGACGAAAAAGAGAAGTAGGTCCGATCATTGCTAACCTTTACCCGAAAATAGTTTGACACCGAAAATAGTTTGCTTGCATGTAAAATTATTTTCGAGTATACTTTTTCGAGGTGTTGATGCATAGAACATAACACTTATAAAGAAGCCAAAAATCAAATACCGGTTTCTTTCCACTACCCACCCATTTACGATGGCCAAGAGTAGTAGACCCAAGGAAAGGAGAATCCTAATGCGACAGTATGAATTAATATTAATTGTCCAACCCGATCTGGATGAGGAAACCACTGCTGGTGTAGTTGATCGTGTGAAAGCCATGATCACTGACCACGATGGAAAGATCCTCAAAACTGATATCTGGGGCAGCAGGCCTTTGGCTTACATGATCCAGAAATTCCGGGATGGCTATTATGTCTATATTGAAGCAGAGTTTGCGCCAGAATTTGGCTCAGAACTTACTCAATCTCTGCGTTATATCGAACCGATCATCCGCTATAGTTTATTGACTAAAGAGAACTGATTGAGCTGGGATTGGGAGAGTGAGGTCCCTTATGGCTCGTGGATTAAATAAAGTAATGGTAATTGGATATCTTGGGAGAGATCCCGAGATGAGATATACCCCCAACGGCAAATCTGTTGTGAGTTTTTCAATCGCCTGTGACCGATCCTGGAAAAATGCGGATGGTGAAAAACAAACGGAAACAGATTGGTTTAATGTTGTCGCCTGGGGAGATCTTGCCGAAATTTGCAATAAATATTTATCCAAGGGAAGCCAGGCCTATATTGAAGGCCGGATCCAAACTCGTACCTGGCAGGACAATGAGGGCCAACAACGAACAAGCGTTGATATTGTAGCCCAACAGGTCCTGTTGCTGAATAAAAAGAAGGAATCTAATCTGGATGGCATTGAGGATGATTTCGATTATCCTTTTTAGGCCTGAAAATTGTAAGACAGGAGAATTTCATGAGTGATTATAAAGGAAATCGCTTTTATACACGCACAAAAGTCTGCCAATTTTGCAATGATAAGAAAATTGTGATTGACTATAAGAATGTTGATCTATTACGCCGATACGTTGATGATACCGGCAAGATTCGTCCTCGCCGGCAAACCGGCACCTGTGCAAAGCACCAACGCGAAATCGCAAAGGCAGTGAAAAACGCTCGTCATATTGCCTTATTGCCTTTCTCCGGGGATTAATCCCACCAACAAAACTCAAATAGTGAACGGTCGGCAAACATGGCTAAAAATTTAACACCAAAGAAAATTGTAACCAAGAAGCACATTGCCAAGAAACAGCGTGAGGAAAGACAAACCCGGTTGATCCTGATTATCGCTATCGTCATTGGTGTACTTATTGTGGGTCTTGTCGGTTACGGATTGGTTGACCAATTAATCGTTCGGCCCGCTAAAACTGTAGCCAAAGTTGGTGATCAGAAAATTACGGTAAGTGAATTTGAATCACAGGTGCAGTACGCTCGCGTGCAAATGATTTATCAAATGCAGACCTATTACCAGTATTATCAAATCTTCGGTTCTGATTATGGCTCCAGTTACCTCTCCGCAGCTCAGAGTCTTGCCTACCAGTTGGCTTCAACTGAAACGCTTGGTAGTGGTATTCTGGACGATATGATTGACGACATCCTGATCCGGGAAGCGGCGGAAGAATATGGCGTGACCATCAGCAAAGAGGAAGTTGATGAGGCTGTCTATGCTGCGTTTGGTTTTTATCCCAACGGAACGCCATCACCCACAACGACGGCTACGACAGTAGCTACGCCGACATACTCGAATGATATGTTGACGTTAGTACCTTCCACCAGCACACCTACAGCTACCGAACCACCTACTGAAACGCCTGAAGTTACAGCGACTTCCTCAGAAGAAGCTGTCGATCCTACCGATGAAGCTACCGCTGAGGAAACCTCAGAAGCAGGAACACCCACACCTGAAGAATCCCCCACAATTACATTGACTCCCACGATCACATCGACTCCGACACCATTTACCACGGAAGTCTATGGTCAAGATGTCAAGGAATTTAATGACAACTTCAAGTTGTACGATTATTCATACGATGATTTGTGGAAAATCCATGAGACGGATCTCCTTCGGCAGAAGATGGTCGAGATTATCACTGCCGATATGATCCCGGTGCATGAAGAGGTTTGGGCCCGGCACATTTTGGTTGAAACCGAGGAAGAAGCTTTGGTCGTCATTCAAGAATTGGAAGATGGTGCAGATTGGAATCAACTTGCTTTGAAACATTCGCTTGATGATTCAAACAATAAAAATGGCGGAGACCTGGGTTGGTTTACGTACGAGACAATGATTGAAGCTTTTTCCGCTGCAGCGTTCAGTCTTGAGCCTGGTGAAATAAGCGACCCGGTGGAAACATATTATGGTTACCATATTATCCAATTAATCGGTAAGCGCGAAGTTCAAACTTCAGAAACAGATTTTCAAACTGAAAAATCCAACGCTTTCGATACCTGGTTAGCTGAGCGACGGGATGCCCGCGATGATATCGTAATTGTTGAAAATTGGGCAGATTACGTTTCCGATACTCCCGCACTTCCAGCGACATATCAAGAGTTGTTTCTGGGTTACTAGATAAATCAACAAACAAAAAAACAAGGTGCCTTTACCAGCACCTTGTATTTTATTAATATTATGAACGTTTATTTTACATAATTTTCATCGACTTCTTCCAGCTTCAGGCTAATCATCTGGCTGGTCGAATCCCGCCCCATGGTCACCCCGTAGATCACATCTGCTGCTTGGACGGTATTCCGGTTATGGGTAATGATAACGAACTGGGTCTTGCTGGACAAGTCCTGAAGAAGGTCGATAAAGCGACCCACATTCGACTCATCCAACATCGCATCCACTTCATCCAGAATACAGAAGGGCGTTGGAGAGACTTTCAACAAAGCGAAAATAAGCGCGACAGCCGTCAGGCTGCGTTCTCCACCCGAAAGGAGCGATAAACCCTGACTGCGTCGCCCTGGCAGCCTGGCTTCGATATCCACCCCGCCTTCGACAGGGTCTTCTTCATCGGAAAAAACCAATTGTGCTTCGCCGCCGTTGAACAGGCGTGTAAAATACTCTTTAAATTCGGTGTTGACAGCTTTAAATGTCTTAATAAAATCCCGTTCCATCAATACATCAAGCTCATCGATAACTTCCTGCAGGTCTTTACTTGCTTTTTCGAGATCATCTATTTGTTGGGTCAGGAATTCAAACCTTTCCTTCACTTCCAGATATTCCTGCTGGGCATCCGGATTGACTGCACCAATCCGCCTAATCAGGGTTTTATAATGTTTGATGTCATCCTGTAAAGTGGCGGAGATTTCTTTGACGAGTGGCAGATTTTCGATGATCCCATCATCAAACGGAAGAGGGTTCGGACCATCCATTTTCTGTTCGTATTCATAGGAGACCAGACCAAAATCATCTTCGATACGCTGTTGCAAATTCTGGAGCTGGTCATTTCGANNGGCTCAGCTCCAATTGAAGCTGTGTATACTGACGTTCTGCAATGATCATCTGTTGATGAGATTCCTCTTCCATCTTCTGCAAAGCCGTTAATGCCTTATCCGCTTCTGATTGAGAGGTTGTCAAAGGAGCTATCTTTTCATCTTCAATTGCTTTAATCGTTGAGCTTAGACGGTCAAAAATCTCACGTAATTCAGCTTCTTTTTCACGGGTGGCTGAAAGGCCCTGGGTTAAAGTGTTTAGCCGGTCCTGGTGGAGGGCCAGGCGTTCCCGCGCCTCATCAAGCCGCTTACGATGGTCCTGTTGACGCTGACGCGCTGCTTCCAGGGCGTTTTTTGTGACAATTTGGTGGGTCTGCCAATGATTTAAGTCTTGCTGCAGGTCAAAAACCTGGAAANNTGTTTACGGTTTCAGACCGCTGTTTCTCGAGATCAAGTAAATCATCAATTTGAGCGTGATACTGCGCCAGCTTTTCATCATCCGTCTGAATTGAGGTATTGGCTTTTTGGATCGCGTCTGTGGTTTCTTTCATCCGGTCCTGATGCCAGATGAGTTGCTCCTCTAGGCGTGAAGAACTGTCTCTGGCTTCCTGGAGTTGTTTCTGAAATTGATTGCATTCCTGCTCAAGTTCGCGAAATTGTGCTGAAAGAGATTTGCCCAAGGTTATGCACTTTTCAAGGGAGTCTTCAATGCTTTGCAATTCTTTTCGTTTCGCAGCGAGCTCAGTTTCCAGGTGACTGCAGTCATTGAGTAAATCTGTTTTCTCCCGTGTCCGCCCGATCCGCTTGCTGGCAGCGCTTTGCCCACCGATCAGGACACCATTGGCATAAAGGACAAACCCATTCAAGGTCACAACTCTTTGTGTGCCCTGCAATTTTGGCTGGAGAGCCAGCGCAGAAATGCGGTCTTCAACAATCAGGATGTCAGACAAGAGTGTCCGGATGAGCTGTTGGTAAGGCTGTTCCGCCCGGACCAAATCGCTGGCATAACCAATAAAACCTTTTTCATTGGAAAGGTCTATCCTTTTGTTAATGGGGANNTCTCCATGTGGAAAATAAAGTGCAACCCGATCCCTATCTTTGGCTTCCAGATAGTTGATCATCGTTTCCTGGCTTTCAGAGGGTACAAGTAATAAATCAGTGAGTTCACCCAGCGCCGCGCTAACCGCCCGTTCATACTGTTTAGCTACTATCAGATGATTGGATAAGGGTTCTATCCCCTTTGGCAGTTTTCCTCTTCGGGCATCTTCGAGGATAGCTTTCGAACCTTCAGAATACCCTGAGAGGGCAGCCTCGGCTTGTTCCAAAACACTGAGCTGGGCGTTTACTTTAGTCAGGTTTGTTTCAACACCTGAAATAATCTCTGTCAGTGAATATTTTTTCTGACGAAGGGTCTCAATTTCTTTATTGTTGGAATTGATGTCTGCTTCAACATCAACTAAACGTTTTTCCGAACTTTCGTACGCTTCTTCTCTCTCAGCCAGAATACCGGTGACGTCCTCTTTTTCTTTTGTAAGACGTTGAACAAATTCTTCAACCTTTACCCGGTTTGATTCCAGCGATTTAAGCCGGTTGCGAAGTTCATCACCATGCGCGGTGATCTGCACAATCTCTTTTTCCATTGCGATACGTTTATTACGTGTGGTCTCCAGTTCCTTTTCCGCCGTCTCTCGTTTTGCGGATAACTCAGATAATTTCAGTTCCGCCTGATTGACCTCGTCAGAAGCAGCATCAAACTCCGCCAGGCGTTGCTCAATTTCCTGAGAAAATGACGCTTCCTGAAATTCAAGTTCTTTGACGGTCTCCTGTGCATTGGCGATATCAATTTCCAGCTCACTGCGTTGCTGATTATAAGAACGGCGTCGTTCATCAATAATTGCTAATTCGCGTGTTGTTTTTTCCAATTCCCGGTGATAGTCCGAAAGTTCATTGTGCGCCGATTCGAGGTCTTTACGAACATTAGAAAGNNTTTGGCTGGTTTCATCATGTTTGATTCTTAGCTTGCTGAGCTGTTTTTCCTGCTCTTGATAATCTTTGCGGACGTTTTGTAGATCCTGTTGTTTCTGATGCCAATGATAACCATACCAATCGCGTA
>DPKV01000192.1:0-412 GCA_003542325.1 Anaerolineaceae bacterium | reverse complement strand
ACAACCTGCGAAGCGCTTCTTCTTTTCGTGATCGGTATAACCCAATCCCTGCTGCTTCTTCAAATAACTGCCGGCGTTCATCCGGTTTCAGCGCGAGGGCAACATCCACCAATCCCTGTCCAATGATCGTGTAGGACATTTCAGCCAAACCGGTTTGTGACAGCAACTCAGAAATATCCTTTAATCGGACCTTTTGGCCATTCAGAAGATATTCATTTTGCCCATCGCGGTAGGCTCTGCGGGAGACTGAGACTTCAGCGTAATCGATCGGCAGCCAGCCGTCTATATTGTTGAATGTCAGGGTAACAGAAGCCATGCCGGCCCGCGGTTTCTGCTGCGAACCGGAAAAGATCATATCTTCTGTCTTTTTCGCCCGTAGAAGGGAGTAGGATTGTTCGCCCAAAACCCAACG
>DPKV01000166.1 GCA_003542325.1 Anaerolineaceae bacterium | reverse complement strand
GACGACCGGATTTTGTAATAACCCGTTGGTGGGAGTGCTGCAGAATGGATTTACACGCGGGTTTGATCAGTTTTATAACTATTGCGGCGCAGTACCTTCAACACCGCAAAAAGAGGTCGATGATTTCTGGAAACCATTCCGTAAACTGTGGAGCAAGTACACCCAGATCCTGCGACGATTATCGTATCCCATTCAAAATACCTTCGCGTCTCCTAATGAATTCTTCATGGCAGCGCTTCGTCCCTTGTTTGTGCCTCTGTGGACTCGGGCAGGCAACTTCAAGGGGATGACGGAAAGGTCAATCCGGGATACCACAAGTTTTATCAAGTCGATTCAGGATCTGCAAGGTGGTCATTTTGTTTTCCTGAACCTGATGGAAACACATTTGCCCTATTCTCCACCAGATGAATTCGTTCACAAATTCGTCCCATATTTCTATGAGACGCCGGAAGCGCAGCAGTTCATGCGCGAATTCAACCGAAAAGCGATGCAGTGGTTGATTCCCTTGATTGAACCCTTTTCAGACCTGGAAGCCGCCACATTATCAGATATGTATGACGCTGAAGTTGCATATCAGGACCATCTGCTGGGTCAGCTCATTGAGGTGTTGAATTCGCAGTATCACCGGGACAATTCCATGGTCATCTTCATGGCGGATCACGGTGAAATGCTAGGAGAACACGGCTTTATGGGGCATGGCTTTGGGGTCTACGAAGAATTGATCCGGGTGCCATTATTTATGCGTATTCCTGGATTGACTTCCCCGGGGCAGGTCCAAAATCACATTTCCACCACGCAGGTCTTCCATACGGTTATGGATTATTTTGGGTTTGAAACCTTGGAAATGCCATATGCCAAAGAAGTGGATGTCCGCAGTCAGAGCTTGCTGCGGTTGGTCGAAAAGCGTGACGCAACACCATCGTATGTCATCTCAGAGGCGTATGCGCCCGAAAACGCTGTTGACATCATGCATAAACACAAGCCGGAACTGCTGGAACGCCACCACGCAGATCGAACACGACGGGCGGCATACCAGGATGGACAGAAGATGATCCAGGTCGAAGGCATCTCCAAACTTTTATATGATCTTGCAGGTGACCCGGGTGAAGGGCACCCCTATCAGGATGAGTCCAGGATCAATGACCTGTCCAAAGCATTGGATGCCTACCTGGAACTTGCTGTGTCCAGGCAGAGCAGTTCTACAAAACGAAAAATTCTTTTAGAAGATGAAATTGTCCAACAAAGGTTACGAGACCTGGGATATCTCGAGTAGAAAAAACAACGGAGGCATAGATGATTGACCCCATTATCTTTACAGTTCAAATCGGCTCGTATACTTTTTCATTGTATTGGTACGGTGTTCTGATCATGCTGGGTGTCGCGGTCGCGGCCTGGCTGGCTGGCAGGGAGTTCGAGAAACGCGGTCAGGACTCAAATTACATTTGGGACAGTTTGTTATGGGTTCTGCCGGCGGGCATCATAGGTTCCCGGTTGTGGTATGTGATGAACACCACATTGGGTGGGGATATGCGTTATATTCAGGACCCCATCTCAATATTAAACCTGAAACAAGGCGGATTGCATTATTTTGGTGCTTTATTGTTCGGTGCAATTGCATTTCTGATCTATGCCAGGAAAACGGGATTGGATTTTTGGTTAGCCATGGATTCGCTTGCCCCTGGGCTGCTGCTCGGTCAGGCGATTGGAAGGCCGGCCAATTGGATTAATCAGGAATTATATGGGCAACCGACGACTTTACCCTGGGGTATTAGCATTGATGCGGCCCACCGGATTGCGCCTTATAACAACCTGAACCTATACCCGGAAGATGTGACGCGCTTTCATCCCTCATTTGCCTATGAGATGTTGTGGAATTTCTTTGCGGTGGCAATATTGCTTTATATTGCGCGTAAATATAAAGAGAAATTACGCCCCGGTGTGATTTTTGGAGGATGGCTGATTCTCGCTGGCGTAGGCCGGAACCTGATTGAATTCTTCCGGCCCGACCAACCGACCTTTCCCGGTACTGCCTTTTCGTATTCACGGCTGGTGGCAATACTCATGATCCTGGGTGGGGTCATATTGATTCTCATTCAATATAAGGTACTCAAGATCAAATTCCTCCCAGCCAGCGCACCGGAATACAAGCTTATACCTCCCTTGGAGGAACAACTGGAAGCCCGAAAGGCTCTCCGGGATGTTGAGAAAGAAGCCGGCGACGGCGATGAGGAGGGAGAACCCGAAGAGGACGTTGAAGAGGTTGAGGAAGAAAAAGAATAATCTGTTCTAATATAAAATTCAATAAGCGCTGACCAGGATCAGCGCTTATTCATTTCGTATAGCTATTATAGGGTAATGTAATTTGAACCAGGAAATCCATCATGCAGGGAAGTGAATAATTTTATTACCTTTCTGGAAAATGATGTAGCCCTATATGCTATAATGGCGTTCAGTATTGGCTGTTTGGAAGTTATGAAGGGGCGGGGACGTTGATTATTCCTTTCGATAAAACGCCCTGCCACTGTGTTAATAATATGCAGGAGTTGCGAGTTGATTTCCATTCTCGGCGTTGTTTTTATAAGTATTGCACTGGCGGCATCCTTCGTTGCCGGCATACTCATTTGTTTGGGGCTCTGCAAAAAGGTTGACCGTTGGCTGGTAACCGGTAGACGCATCCTTTTGGGCGGCACATTGCTGCTTTCCCTTGCTGTGATATTGCTTTTGGTTGCATTGGCAACCAATCAATTCCAGATTAAAGCCGTCGCACAATACTCCAGTCGGGACTTGCCATTTTATTTAAAAATAACGGCGATATGGGCGGGACAGGAAGGGTCGCTATTACTATGGGCTTTTCTGCAAACCTTATTTGCTTCCATAATCGCAGCCCAAATTAAGCAGGGTAAGAAACACCTTCATGGGTGGTCGGTTGTCATTCTCACTTTTATTGCAGCTTTTTTTATCGGGATGACTTTATTCTTTTCCAATCCTTTTCAGACGATTTCTCCGATCCCGTTGGATGGGCAGGGGATGAATCCCCTCCTGCGCCATCCTGGCATGATCTTTCACCCCCCGGTTTTGTATATCGGTTATGTGGGTTTATCCGTCCCGTTTGCTTATGCGATTTCAGCTTTGCTGGTTGGCGAGGTGACGGGTTGGATAAAACCAGTCCGGCGTTGGTTATTAATCTCCTGGATTGCATTGGGATTAGGAATATTTCTCGGCGCTCGGTGGGCTTATGATGTTCTCGGGTGGGGAGGGTATTGGGGGTGGGATCCGGTTGAAAACGCGGGATTGATGCCCTGGTTGACTGCAACAGCATTATTGCATGGCCTGGGCATGCAAGCTCGTGGGAAGGGTTTTAAAGTATGGAACGTCAGTCTGGCTGTGCTTTCATTTGGGTTGGTTTTATTTGGCACCTTTACAACCCGCAGCGGCCTGATTGAATCCGTTCATGCATTCAGTATTTCGGAATCGGGGCCGTACTACCTTGTGATGATTGGGCTGGTCATGATCGGGTCATTGATTTTGATGATCCTCCGGCGGGATAGTTTCGGGGAATTAATTTACCCGGAAAAAATATTTTCCCGGGAAGGCGCATTTTTCTTTACACTTCTATTGATCACGCTGATCACATTATCCATTTTGCTTGGGACATTGTTACCTGCTATGACCGGGGGACGGTTCTCCGCGCCACCAGCCTGGTTTAACCAGGTGGTGGGGCCGCAACTCGCAGCATTGGTGTTGTTAATGGGTATCTGTCCTTTGCTTGGGAAGTGGTTTCAAAAAGGTCGGTCTTTATGGCAATTATTACCACCGTTCATAGGGACATTCCTGATGTCAGGTGTAGCTCTTTGGTTGGGATTCACAAAGCCTGTGGCACTGGTTGGGCTGGCAATCGCGGGTTTCGCAGGTGGGTCTGTCGTTGGGGAGATAGGCCTGGTTTTTTCGTCTTTGATCGGACAAAAGAAAACCGGGAAAAGGGTTGGGTGGAAAAGGTTGGGCGCACATTTGGTGCATTTTGGAATAGTGCTGATGGCTATTGGTGTGATCGGAACACAATTGTTTGCAACTGAACTGACACTTACCCTTTCCCCTGGTGAGCGGGTTGACTTGGGAGAATATGAACTTCTTTATGAGGACCTTTTTCAGGAGACTACAAACGATCATCTGGATACATGGGTTAACATCACCGTGTATAAGGATTCTGCGACCTTAACCACCCTGTCACCAAAGATCATTTATTATCCCGCTTATCGACAAACGATGGCTGAGCCCTCAGTCCGGGCTGGGTGGGTGGAAGACCTCTATCTCGTATTATTCAGACTGGACACAAACAGTGAGGCAAGTCTGGCAGTTATGGTCAACCCATTGATCAACTTTCTCTGGCTGGGTGGTTTTATCCTGCTGATGGGTGGCAGTGTCGCCTGGTGGCCGGGACCCATGGCGGAGGATGATCAAGTGGGACGTCGAAAACGAATCTGGCGGAATGTATTTGCCGGGGTTGTGCTGGTCCTGATTGTCCTGATTTTCATTACACTTTGGGGGAACTCATTGCAAACCGGCAAGGCATCTGCCCGGCCGCAGCCTGGGGCGGCAGCGATAGCGTTTTCTGCAAATGAAATCTCAGGGAACGAAATCTCTCTTTCGGATTATTTAGGGGACGTTGTGGTTTTACACTTCTGGGCAACCTGGTGCGATCAATGCGAAGACGAAATGCGGATGTTGGAGTCCCTTTGGCAACACTATCAGGGTCAGGATGTGCAGTTCATTGGGATTGCGATGGATGATACCGTTGCATCGGTCAAGGAATTGGTTGAGGGCCTTCAAATCAGTTTCCCTCTAATTGTTGAGGAGGGGAACGCGATTACTTCGCTGTATGGTGTGAGGGCAGTACCGGAGACCTTTATCATTGACCAGGGGGGAACAGTCGCTTATTTTCATATTGGAACGATGGAATCCGCCGCCCTGGAAGCGGAATTGGAATCGCTTCTACACCAATAATTTCAAAAAAGCCTGTTAAATATTCAGCTATTCTCCATCAAGCCGGTAATAGCGATTTTTGACATCCTGTGCCAGACCCTGGATCATCTCAGCTATGAAGTCTGAAATATTGATTTCTCGATTCCAGATGAGGGGAGTGAGGTCCATGGCATAAACCATCCGAGTTGCCTTATCTACGGCATAGCTTTGATAAAAAGTTGCATTAGCCTGACGGCGGCCAATGGCGGCCAGGTCATAACGCTTCCCGCCAGCGATCTGGGATTGAAATACCGCCAGTAAGGCATCCTGTAACTCGGGGTGCGCAGACACATCCAGGGCCACTTTATGGTCATCCGGCAGCCAATCCAAACCCCGCCAGAGCTCACAGCCATAGACCTTTACATCGGGCATCCAACCAGGCAAATCACGACAAGCTTCCAGGACAGCCAGGACGACTGCCACGTGTGAATCATGCTTATCGGCCAGGTTGTGCGTGTAAATCACTTGTGGACGGGTTTCCTGCAGGATCAGTTTGAGTTCTTCCACAACAGCAGCCCGTTCCGTTGATTTAACCACTTCGCTGGGAAAATTCAACAGGACCTGCGCCAGATAATTCCCGATCTTTGCTGCGGCTTTTTGTTCTTCATTTCGGACTGCCCAAAGGGCATCATCTGAGAAGTTGACATACGCACCGTTACGAGGTGCACCGCGGCCGTCTGTGACTGTTACACCGGTAAATGCGGCCCCAGGGTCATCATAAGCTGCCAAAATGCCATGGATGGCCATCATTTCAAGGTCATCCTGGTGTGCACCAATGCCCAGATGGGTCGTTTTGGACAATTCGGCATATTGTGATGGGTCAGGAAAAAAGATTTCCGCCTGTGGATGGGTTAAATGGAACATAGGTCACCTCACCCTTCATTGTATCTTTAAAACAGAACAGGCTGTTATGGATTATTGATAACAGCCTGTTCGTAATTGTGTGCAGATTATTCTTTATCGTGGGTAAACTGGGGCAGGACATGGCCGCGCAAGGCGACAATCAGGTCCCTGCGTTTCAATTCCCGCTTCCGTTCAAGCTCTACGGCGCTAGCCCTGTCGTCGGCCAGTTTCCGCAGGGTTTCAATCCAGGCAGAACTCTTTACAGGGGGATGGTTCACCCGC
>DPKV01000070.1 GCA_003542325.1 Anaerolineaceae bacterium | reverse complement strand
GAGGGGGGGAGCGGCCGTTTAGAGTCCTTTATAAATCAAACCGGCCCATAGTCGGTTGTAAAGGGGAAATATGGTGGATCAAATCAGATCCGAAAATAATTAAAGAAAGAAACTGAACACCAGACCACGAAAGCGCTTATCGTTAACTCCGCTTATGGCACTTTTAAAAAATAACTGTTGTACTTGATACTTGAATCTAGGACCCTTTTCCCGCGCGGGGTATAATATATAAGATAAATTTGACTAAAAAGACCCAGAAAGGATAATAATATGTCTCGCTTATCAGGAAAAGTTGCCATCGTCACCGGCGCCGCGGGTGGGATGGGGCTGGCCACTACCAGGCTGTTTGCAGAAGAAGGGGCCAGGGTGGTCGCCACGGATGTCCAGGCTGAGCTGCTCCAAAAAGAGGTCGGCGCCATTGACAGCACCGGCGAAAAGGTGATTGGTTTGGTGGTGGATGTGTCTTCACCGGAAGACTGGCAGAAGGTCGTTGACCAGACGGTCAAGAAGTTTGGCCGGGTGGATATCCTCGTGAACAACGCCGGGATCTTGATTTCCAAGGGGATCCTGGAGACGGACCCGGCCACCTGGGAAAAGATCATCGCGATCAACGCAGCCGGGGTGTTGTGGGGGATGCAGGCCGTGATCCCGACCATGCAGGCCAACGGGGGCGGTTCCATTGTCAACATTGCTTCCATTGCTGCGCTGGCCAGCGGGAGTGTGGCGGATGCCGGCGGGGTAGCCTATGGCGCCTCCAAGGGCGCGGTGCGTTCGATGTCCCGCCATGCCGCCCAGAGCTTCGCCAAGGACAAGATCCGCGTGAATTCGATCTACCCCGGGCCGGTCTACACGCCGATGGTGGCTAAAATGGTAGGTACCTTTGAAATGGCAGCTGAGAGCTTGAAAGACCTTTGCCCCTTGCCGCCCCATATTGGGGAGGCCATTGACATCGCCAATGGTGTGTTGTATTTCGCTTCAGAAGAGTCCCGCTTCGTGACCGGCGCAGAGCTGGTGATTGACGGCGGCTTTATGACGCAGTAGGTTTTGTTCCCCATCACGCCAAAGAAGGCCTCTTGGCCATAAACTTGGAGGCCTTCCTGAAGCTGCTCTCGGCCAAAATCGGTCCAATTTACCGGCGGGCTCCAAAAAACAGCGTGGGAAGCTCGCCAGGTCATGAAGTTGCCAGCCGCTATTCACCCGCTGTGCGGATGATCATCTCAATGTCCGGACATGAGGGGCAGTAAAGGTGTTCGGCGAGCAGGGCTTCATTGACGTCCTGTGCGGCGGGAGGGTTCAATCCTTGCTCCGAGAGGATGCCTTTGATGCAGTCAATGATTTCAGCCTGGCTGCCATAGTTCAGGGCGTTAAGGGTTTCTGCTGGCAGGTCCTCGCTCCTGCCGATGATCTGTGGGCGAATCCCATTGCGCTGGAGGTTCGGCAATTCGTTCTCGGCATAAATTTGCAGCAAACGCATGATGAAATCCACTTCAGGTTGGCCGAGACCAGTTTTCGGTGGAGAAGGTGTCCAGGGTCAGCACTTGAATCCCAAAAGCGACCCAAGTTTCAGCCACGCTGCTGATTTTGTCTGCGCCTTCCTGGTGGCCAGGTGGTTGGGGATGAGGATGGATTGGGTAAAATTCGGACGACCCGAGTTCTGCGTTTGATCTCCTGATTGAACCCTTCCAGCATGTCGCTGGTGCGAGATGCGCCGCCGGGGGGACGGGGGGGAAGTCGAACACGGTCAATCCTTCCGGAATGGCCACCTCCATCCAATCCGCCAGATCAGAAGCCACTTCAGCATATTTGGATACGCTCTCTTTCAGATACTGTTCGGCATGAGCTCGGTTCGGTGCATTGAAGACCGCTGGTCGCGAAGCATGCCTTGGGCAATGTAAAACTTACTTGATAGGTCATGGTTTTCCCCTCTCAGTCCTGGTTGACTACAAGGATACCTGACCTGTCACCTTTTTGAATTTACGGCAACAATGTTAAACTGACCATCCGATCATCTCTCATCACAATTTTCTGGTAATCCAACCTGTATTTCAGTAAACGAATATAGCAAGGTATTTTTGAGAAGTAAGAAACTGGAAGAGAATCCCGTCTAATAGGTGTAGGAAACGAAAACAACGAAAGAAGGTAAAAATGAAAAAAGCAGTATGGAATGGAAAAGTCATTGCAGAGAGCGATCAGACGAAAGTGATTGAAGGAAACAATTATTTCCCTCCTGAGTCTGTCCGTCAGGTATATTTAAAAGAAACGGATTATCACACAACCTGCCCTTGGAAAGGCAAAGCCAGCTATTACAACGTCCTTGTGGATGGAGAGATCAATCGGAATGCTGCCTGGTATTATCCAGAGCCTAAGGAGGCTGCCAGCGAAATCAAAGGGTATGTGGCTTTCTGGAATGGTGTGAAAGTCGAATAATTAAGGAAAAACTATGAAATTGGGTCGCAGGACTTGTCAATAGATACTGGATCTAAATCTATGGAAATATTTCTAGAAGCATACCATTATTTTCTACAAAACCAGCCCTTTTTTTGGAAAGCAGTTGGTGACCATCTTGTACTAAGCTTTTCGGCGCTTGGGATCAGTCTTCTGGTTGCTTTCCCGATAGGTCTGTGGATTGCGAAACAAAGGAATATTTCTCAGGTTGTGATCAATATCTTTAACGCCATGCGGGTGGTTCCCAGTCTTGCGATCCTCTTTCTTGCCTTACCATATCTGGGGCTTGGCTTTGTTCCCTCGCTGATTGCGTTGACAGTGCTGGCATTTCCGCCTGTTTTAATCAGCACTTATACAGGCATTCGCGGGGTTAATCCTTCAGTCATCGAATCAGCCTCAGGAATGGGCATGACCAAAGCCCAGGTGTTGACCCAGATTGAGATCCCCCTGGCAATTCCCGCGATCATCTCAGGCATTCGGATTGCTTCCGTTGAAGTGATATCCAGTGCAACATTGGCCTCCTTTATTGGCGGCGGTGGATTGGGAGACTTCATCACCAGAGGATTTGCTTTGTATGATGTGCCGATAATGCTGGTCGGTGCTATCCCGGTGGCTTTGTTTGCCATGCTGTCAGAGATATTTTGGTCATCGATCCTCAAGAGGTACCCGGTCCAGTAATTTTTATGATGTCTAAACTTAAAAATAAAGTAATAAAAAACACTTAGGAGGTGTTGAATGAATACAAAAAATAGAATTAAAATATTTGCTTTTTCTGTTCTAATTGGTGCTTTGCTCCTTACAGCCTGTGCGCCATCAGGGTCAAACCAGGAAGAAAGCCTGGGAACGATTGCTGTGGGTTCAAAAGATTTTACAGAGCAATTTATTGTTGCTGAAATGTATGCCCAAGTTTTAGAAAACGCAGGTTTTACAGTCGAGCGGAAGCTAAACCTTGGCGGCACGCCCATTGCACAAGAGGCGATCTTAAACGGTGACATTGATCTTTATCCGGAATATACCTCGACGGGTTTATTGACGGTATTGAAATTGAGCCCCATTAAAGATGCCCAGGAAATATATTCCACTGTTAAAGAGAATTATGAAGAGCAGTTCCATCTGACCTGGTTAGAACCTTCACCTTTTAATAACACCCAGGCGCTGGCAATCACCCAGGAAACAGCGGAAAAATATGCTATCAGAACTTACTCGGACCTCTCTGAAAAAGCGCCTGAGTTGATATTGGGTGGACCAGCCGAGTTTTTGGAGCGTGAAGACGGCATCAAAGGACTTCAGGAAGCTTATGGTGGATTTGAGTTCAAAGAAGTCAAGCAGCTGGGAACCGGCAGTCTGCGCTATCAAGCATTGATGGACGGTCAGGTAGACGTTGTGGTGGCTTTTGGCACCGATGGTGCAATCGAGGGAAATGATCTGGTTGTGCTCGTTGATGATCAGGTTTTTTACCCAATTTACAATATTGCGCCCGTGGTCAGGAGGGACACACTTGATGACTATCCCCAAATCGCTGAGCTGCTGAATGAACTGGCGCCTTTGTTGACAGATGACGTGATTTCAGGGCTGAACTGGCAGGTGGATGGACCTGAAGGACGTGAGCCTGCTGAGGTCGCCCGTGTGTTCCTGCTGGAAAATAATGTGATCGAATAATAGGAACTATAATGACCTATGCATACTCAAAAATAAAAGAGAGCCGGGTAACCCAATCTGGAGAAATTCTCTTTGAAGATGTTTCAAAAACCTTTGAATCTGAAGCGGTCTCGGCTGTGGACGGCGTTTCATTGCAGGTCGCAGCCGGTGACCTGGTGGTATTCCTTGGTCCATCGGGCAGTGGGAAAACCACCCTTCTGAAAATGGTCAATCGTCTCTATGAACCGACCAGTGGAAAGATTTGGATTGGCGACGAAGACATTCAGAGTTTATCCATTAATGATTTGCGACGACAAATTGGATATGTGATCCAGCAAGTGGGACTCTTTCCCCATATGACCGTTAAGAAGAATATCAGCGTTGTTCCCCGATTATTGGATTGGGAAAAGGATCAAATACAATCCCGGGTGGCAATGCTGCTTGATCTGACCGGCTTGCCGGATACTTATTTAGAGCGCTATCCGAATCAATTGTCTGGTGGAGAACAGCAGCGGGTAGGACTGGCACGAGCTCTGGCTGCTGACCCCGACATACTTTTGATGGATGAACCTTTTGCTGCCCTTGATGCCATCAACCGTGAACGGCTGCAAAAAGAACTGCTCAGATTACACTGTAAGCTGGATAAGATCATTTTGTTTGTCACTCATGATGTCGAGGAAGCGCTTCTGCTTGCGGATAAAATTGCTGTACTCCGTGATGGGAAATTGATCCAGTACGATACCCCGATTGATCTGGTGACCAAACCGAAGAATGCATTTGTTGAGGAATTGGTCGGGACAAATAACATTCTTAGACGGTTGAGCCTGGTCAGCATTGAATCGATAATAAAAGCAAAAGGTCGTCTTCTTGACAAACCAATTACAATGGACCAAGCCATGGTGGAGATTCCAACGATCCATTCTGATGCGGATTTGCGGTCCGCCCTTTCCCTTCTCCTGAGCAGCGGCAGTGATTATTTGCGTGTTGAAGACTCTTTTGGAACAGACCAGGGTCTGATCAGTATGGAAGATTTAAGAGAAATGCTTTCGAGCAACCAGTTGATTGAAAAGAAGAAGTGTGATGAGATATCTGATTAATAACCTGGATCTGGTTGGCGAGCTTTTCTTACAACACCTGCAGCTCACACTGATAGTTTTGTTTTTTGCATTGATCATTGGGATCCCATTGGGTGTTGTTTTAGCCCGTGTGAAATGGCTGCAAGGCCCCATTATGGGTATTCTAGGGATCATTTACACTATCCCAAGCTTGTCCTTTTTTGTTCTCTTGATCCCTGTTTTTGGGTTGGGAACCACGCCGGCTATCGTCGCCTTGACGGCTTATGCCCAATTATTGTTGGTGCGAAACTGGCTGGTGGGTTTGACCTCGATCGACCCTGCTGTTCTTGAGGCTGCCCGCGGGATGGGTA
Organism: Anaerolineaceae bacterium; assembly: GCA_003542325.1. Classification (GTDB taxonomy): domain Bacteria; phylum Chloroflexota; class Anaerolineae; order Anaerolineales; family Anaerolineaceae; genus Brevifilum. Next base: position 1,130 of record DPKV01000070.1, on the reverse strand, counting down.
TGAGCAGCTGGCAGCGTTTCTGGCAGGTGGAATTTCCCCTTGCGCTGCCCATGCTCCTGGTTGGTGTGCGTCTGGTGGTGCTTTCATCGATCGGGATTGGGACCATTGCCGCATTTATTAATGCAGGAGGGTTGGGCGTTTTACTTTTCGAAGGTGTCATCACCGCGAATTACAATAAAATATTTTCTGGCGCCGTTGCCGTGACAGTGCTGTCCCTGACTGCGAATTATGGCATTCGTACCTTTGAACGGCGTGCTGAAAGGTCGATCCACGGTGCGCAGGTTAATCATTAGTTTTGGAGGTTCTTATGGACTTTTTTGATACGATAATTATTGGCGCTGGCCAGGCAGGCACCCCCCTTTCACAAGCCCTTACCCAATCCGGTGAACGGGTTGCATTAATAGAGGAGCAATTTGTCGGTGGCACCTGTATCAATGTGGGTTGTACACCGACGAAAACCATGGTCGCAAGCGCTGAAGTCGCCTATTTGGCGAACCGGGCCCTGGATTTTGGGGTCGTGGTGTCGGACGTGGCCGTCGATATGAAAAAGGTCAAGGCGCGAAAAGCTGAAATTGTCAAAAGCTTTCGAGACGGGAGCAGAAACCGGATCATTAATTCAGGGGTGGAACTGATCTTTGGTACTGCATCCTTCACCGGTCACAAAACCTTGAAGGTCGTGACTGAGGAAGGTGAAACCCGGGAAGTAACTGCTGAAAAAGTGATCATTGATGCCGGTGGAAGGCCAGGAAATCCGGATATTGAGGGTTTGGCGAATGTGCCGTACCTGAATTCGACATCAATCATGGAATTGGAATCCGTCCCTGAGCACTTGATCATAGTGGGTGGCGGATATATCGCAATCGAATTTGGTCAGATGTTCCGTCGATTTGGGAGTGAAGTGACGGTCATTCAGCACTCCGATCAATTGTTAACACGAGAGGATAGAGACATTGCTGATGAGATCCGGGCAATATTGGAAGAAGATGGGATCAAGGTCTTTCTAAACACTGATACAACCGCTGTTGAAAAAAATAACCAAACTGGTGTGACTCTGTACGCAAATAGCCCTGAAGGTGAGATTACCCTGCACGGTTCTCATCTGCTTGTTGCCGTTGGTCGTGTTCCAAACA
>DPKV01000253.1 GCA_003542325.1 Anaerolineaceae bacterium | reverse complement strand
TTTCAGCCAGACCGATTTACCTCAGCGCTTTTCTCAGCGCGGTGTTTGGTGCCTTTCAAAACCCCGCGTATATGGCAGCGACTGCCACAATGATACCGAAGGAAGAACTGGTCAGATTTGGGGGCATCCGGCAATTCGGTGATGCAGCCATTTTATTATTGACGCCCATACTGGGAGCGCTGTTATATTCAACCATTGGACTTGGGGGCATCATTATGGTTGACCTGGCAACCTTCCTGGTCGCCGTGATCATTCTCATCCTGATTCCGATCCCCCAACCCGACCTTGTCACCCAAACGGACGAACCGGAGATTAAGAAAAACCGCTTGCAGGTTGTGGTGAGCGATTTTAAATTCTCCTGGAAATACCTTACCGGCAGGAAAGGCTTGCTGGGGTTATTGTTGTTTGGCGCAGGCATCAATTTCTTCGTCGGCCTTGGTGCGATAGTCACTTTCCCACTTGTTTTATCCTTCGGGAATGAGACGAATTTAAGCATTATCCAATTTTCCGCCGGGATAGCACTGTTGATCAGCGGTTTTGTGATCAGTGCCTGGGGAGGGCCAAAGAAGAATCGGGTCGCGGCAGGTTACCTAGCGATTTTCTTATCCGGTATTGGCACTTTGATCATCGGCGTCGCTTCTCACTTTTACCTGGTTGTAATTGGGATGGTCATTTGCACTTTCTTTGACCCTATATCCAGCTCACTGCTGGGCGCAATCTGGCAAATTAAGGTTCCCCACGACATCCAGGGCCGGATTTTCTCCATGCGGATCACCATCGGCCAAGTCAACAACCTGGTTTCCATGGCTTTGTCGGGGATCCTCGCCGATTACGTATTTACCTCTTCCAAATTCATGGGGCTAGGTTCAGCGACCGGATTTTTAGGTCAACTCCAGGGCAATGCGCCAGGCAGGCAGTACGGATTGGTTTATATCATCTCAGCGCTTGGGATATGCATATTAAGTGTTTTTGCCATCCTTAACCGAAACATTCGTCAATTGGATGCCGGCGAAGTTGACACCCCCTAACATAGCAGTCCCCCAACCCATCGCCAGACTGGACAATTTTGAAATCAGCTCATTTCTGTTATAATTGATTGAGGAAGTATTTCATAAATAACTTTTCGATGAATAAATCGAGCGATTTTTCTACCCATAACACATTTTCCCGTATCAGACAATTCGTATCTGAATAACTTTAATTCGCTCCTATAGTCTTGATTTTTAACCCTAATTACGCTATACTAGGGTCACTAGTGGTTAAAAGTGGAGAAAAGTGGGACGCCATGGAGCACCGGAAATCCGGTGCGCCATTCGTAATAGGAGCAGTTAGAACATATGTTCACGGGTCATTATGAGCACACCATTGATGAGAAAGGCCGGATCACCGTTCCGTCGAAGTTCCGTGACGAATTGGTGGATTCAGTTGTGATCACAATGGGGTTCGACGGCAACCTGTTGGCGTTCCCACACGACTTGTTCGTTCTTTTGGCTGGTAAAGTCCGCGGAACCAGCCTGACGGATTCGAACAGTCGTATTCTACGCAGGCTCCTCTTTTCCGCATCTGAGGAGCTTGAATTCGACAAAGCCGGTCGTATTTTACTACCCGCCTATCTGCGAGGGACTGCAAACCTCACTGATAACGCGGTTCTGGTTGGCGGCGGGGAGTATTTTGAACTCTGGTCACCGGAAAACTGGCAGGTTCAGCAGGTTGTGCTGAATGACGTCGAAGCGAATAAGCAACGGCTTGAAGCCCTGGATTTGTTTACCCTACCGTGAACGACACAATCAACACTGGGGGGGGATCTGTCGCCAGTGACCCTGGCGGCTATTTCCCCCACCAACCAGTTCTTTACCAAGAGATCCTGAACGTAATAGCGCCTGAATCCGGCGGAGTATATCTCGACGGAACCCTGGGCGCTGGAGGACATGCTGAGGGCATTCTTAAGGCTTCAGCACCTCGAGGCAGGTTACTCGGACTCGACCTGGACCCGGAAGCGCTGGCGATCGCACGTCAGCGTCTTTTCGATTTTCAGGAAAGAGCCACCCTGATCAAGGCCTCCTACCTTTCAGCGACCGACGTGTTGGCTGAGATCGGTTGGGGAAAGGTGGATGGGATCATCCTTGACCTGGGTGTGTCTTCAATGCAGATTGACCGTCCTGGCCGCGGGTTCTCCTTCCAGGAGAATGGCTTCCTGGATATGCGCTTCAACCAGGATAGAGGACAAACCGCTGCCGACCTGGTCAACACCCTGAGTGAAGAGGATCTGGCGAACCTGATTTACCAGTATGGTGAGGAGCGCTTCTCACGCAGGATCGCCCGGGCGATTGTTGCTGCCCGGCCAGTCGACACGACGCAGGAACTGGCTGCACTGATCGAAAAGGCTGTTCCGGGATACGAGTCTCATATCCACCCCGCAACCCGAACCTTCCAGGCCCTCCGGATTGCAACCAACAAGGAACTGGAGACTCTCTCCGCAGCGCTACCCAGGCTGATCGACTGCCTGGCGCCAGGGGGTCGGATTGCGATCATCAGTTTTCACTCGCTTGAAGACCGGATCGTAAAACAGTTCTTCAGACGGGAGAGCCAGGATTGTATTTGTCCACCGGAGCAACCGATTTGTACCTGCGGGCACACAGCGATATTAAAGGTAGTCACTAAAAAGCCTGTCAGGGCTTCTGCACAGGAAATTAATCAAAATCCACGGTCCCGCAGCGCAAAACTGCGGGTGGCCGAAAAACTTTCGCTAACCTGAAACGAATGAATTAAAGGTATTTGATGAAGAATCGTCTCTTGCAAGCGTATAAACAAGCTCCTTGGCGAGTCCAGATGCAGTGGATTGGCTTGTTTTTGCTTGCATTGGTCATTTTAGCCGCCCTGGCAGGGCTATATTTGAGCATCAACTCAAAAGCTGCCACCGCCGGCCGGAGTATCCAATTTCTGGAAAGTAATATTGAAGCCATCAACAACAATATCGCTGAACTGACCACGGACTTGGCTGAAGCGAAATCCATCGAACGGATGAAGACCCGGGCCAGGGAATTGGGCTTCACGCTCATCAATCCCCAATCAGCAGTTTACCTACAAGTCCCCGGTTATGTACCGGAGGATGAAATGGTCCTTGCACCTCCCCGGGTGAACATCATCAATGAAACCCCAATCATCCAATCCGCTTATAAAGATTCGTTATGGGATTGGCTTGCAAAGAACATTTGGTTGATTCCGGGCAGTTCATCGGAAGAAGGAGGCGTTCAGTGAAAGCTCCCTTCCAGACCCGATACCTGATCCTCACCCTGGTTTGCCTCGTTTTTGGTGTCGCCATTGTCATTCAGATGATCAGAATTAATTACAGCCCCTCCGCAAAAGATCTCATTGCCAAATCAGAAGACTATCAGGGAGTTGCTGAAGTCATCTACCCCTCACGCGGGAACATCCATGACCGCAGCGGCCATATCCTGGCAACCAACAAGATCGCTTATGAGGTTGGCATTGATCTGAAATACGTTGCCGACCCCGAATCGATCGCTTTTACCGCCGCCTCCCTGCTTGATATGGATTATGCGGATGCATTTGCATTAGCCAGCACAGCAAAGCAGGAAACGGATGAAAATCGCTATTTCGTGCTGGCCAGTTATATCGACGAGGATATCATCCTCGAATTGGACCGCCTCAAAGAAAGTTATTACCAACGCCGTCTTGACGAAGGTACTCTCACCCCAAGCCTGTCCGGACTCGTCTGGACGCCCATGCAGCAACGTGTCTATCCTGAAAACGAACTGGCAGCGAACATTCTGGGATTTTTCAACTACTTCTCCCGCGAGTCCGCCCAGGGTGTTTATGGTGTTGAAGAAACCTATAACCGTCTGCTGACCGGCAAACCGGAAAGTGTGTATATGGCAAACGATCCCTATCTGGTTGAAGCCTTACCGGATATTGAGCCTGGTGCCAGCCTTGTTCTGACCATTGACCGTGAGATTCAGGCTATGCTCGAAGACACACTGGCCGACGCCATAGATTGGTCTGGGGCGGAGGGCGGCACAATCATTGTGATCGACCCGGAGACGGGTGAGCTTCTGGGTATGGCAGCCACCCCCACTTTCGACCCCAATAACTATTGGGATTACGAAGAGTCTTTCCCCGGCATTACACCCTATAACCGGGCGATCGGCTATGCCTATGAACCCGGCTCGGTCTTCAAGGTCATCACAATGGCGGCTGCACTGGACAGCGGTGTGGTTGATCCCTCGACCACATACACCGATTCCTCCGGCGTCTTCTGGGTGGATGGCGCCTGGCCCATTTACAACTGGGATGGTGGGGCCTGGGGCGAACAGGATATGACCGGGTGTATGCAGCATTCACTGAATGTTTGTCTGGCCCATATCGCTGTGGACCTCCTGGGAGAAGACCTCTTCTATCAATATGTGCAGGCCTTCGGCTTTGGCAGGAGCACAGGGATTGACCTCGCCGGTGAAGCGAATTACCCTCTGCGCCTGCCGGATGACAATCAATGGGTCGTGTTGGACCTGGCCACCAACTCCTTTGGACAGGGCATTGCCGTCACACCGATTCAGATGATCTCGGCCGTTGCCGCGATTGCAAACGATGGCAAAATGATGGCCCCGCATATCGTCAGAAGCATTGTCGATGGCGGCCAGCAATACGATATCACCCCTCAAATTATCGGCAACCCCATTTCCGCCGAGGCGGCGCAGACGCTTACCACCATGCTCGCCATCGCCCTGGAAGAGGAAGCCTCTGAAGCATTGGTTGACGGCTATCAGTTGGCGGGTAAAACCGGTACCGGTGAAATTCCAACTGAATTAGGCTATACCAGCACCCTGACCAACACTTCTTTTGTAGGCTGGGGACCGACGGATGACCCAAAATTTGTGGTCTATGTCTGGCTGGAGAAACCCACCATTTCAAAATGGGGTTCGGTCGTAGCCGCCCCGGTGTTCAGAGATGTAGTTGAACAGCTTGTTGTCCTGATGAAGATCCCGCCGGATGAAATCCGGCTGCAAATGGCAGAAAACTAGAAGGAAACCTGGTGATTTACTTAAACGACATCCTATTCGCACTGACCGGACAAAAGGTCGCACCGCTAGAGATCTACATCGAAGGCGCTGTGATCGACTCGCGTCTTGCGGCCAGAAACAGTCTCTTCATCGCCCTGCCCGGCGAGAACACCGATGGGCATGATTTTGTTGAGGCTGCCTTTGCGAAAGGGGCCGTTCTGGCCTTAGTTGACCGGGATATGCCGGTCGGCTTGCGGGTTTTGGACCTGCGTCCCGGCAAGTTCAGCCCCGGACTCGAAGTTCCTGAACCCCCGTTTTGTCTGCGAGTTGAAGACTCCCTGTCCGCTCTTCAAGCGCTCGCGGCTTTCTGGCGCAGGCAGCATGCCTTGCGGGTCATCGGGATCACCGGCAGTGTCGGCAAGACGTCAACCAAAGAGTTGACCGCTGCTCTGCTCGGTCGCAAATTCAACACTCTGAAAAATCCAGGGAATCGAAACAACGAGATCGGTCTGCCCCTGACTTTGCTCGATCTTGCCCCCCAACATGAAGTTGCCGTGCTTGAGATGGGTTTCTATGTCCCCGGCGAGATCAAGACCTTATGCGATATCGCCCAGCCGCAGATCGGCGTGGTGAACAATATCGGCACTGTCCATGCTGAACGGGTCCGCTCTCAGGAAATCATTGCCAGGGGTAAAGCAGAATTGGTCGAAGCCTTACCCAAATCCCCGGAGGGGATCGCCATTCTCAACCAGGACGACCCCTGGGTGCGGCAAATGGCGGATAAAACTCAGGCCAGGGTCCTGTTCTACGGATGCACAGAAGAGGCTGATCTGCAGGCCGGCGAAATCCAATCCCACGGCCTGGATGGCATCTCCTGCACCCTCACCTGGCAGGGACAAACCCATGAAATATGCTCTCCCCTTTTAGGAGAGTTTTCGGTGTACACCATTCTCAGAGCAGTCGCGGTTGCACTTTCCGAGGGATTGGACTGGGAAACCATTACTGACGAGCTCAGGGCCAGCCAAAACTCCCTGCGGATGAAACAAATGACTTTACCCAATGGTGTGACCATCATCGATGACACCTACAATGCAGCACCTGAATCGACTGTGGCAGCATTGGCATTGCTTGCGGAACTGCCGGGCCGGCGCGTTGCCATCCTGGGAGATATGCTGGAGTTAGGTCCCTACGAACAAGCCGGGCACGAAGCCGTAGGCAAGGCAGCCGCTGAAGCAGCTGACGCTCTTATCCTTGTCGGTGAGCGGTCCCGGATAACCGCCCGGGCTGCGTTAACGGCAGGATTGAAGGAATCAAATGTCGCCTGGTTCCCCGATTCTGCAACTGCTGCTGCACCGGCTGCTCAATTTATCCAACCCGGGGATTCTGTCCTGATAAAAGGGTCAAACAGTATGCGTATGAACAAGATTATTGCTGCACTGAAGGGAGAAGACTGATGGAAAATACTTCAGTTGCAATTGCCATTAGTGGGCTAAGTTTTGTGATGACGATCATCTGGGGTGATCCCCTGATCCGCCTTCTCACCATTTGGAAGATTGGCAAGATTGTACGCGTGGATGGTCCCGAAGAGCATCAGGGCAAGATGGGCACCCCCACCATGGGTGGCGTGATGTTCGTGATCCCCGTCACCCTGTTGACGATCTTGTTCAACGCTGTTTCCATCTTTGGCTTTAACCTTCTGGGACGCTCGGTGTTGCTCCCCCTGGTCACCATGTGGTCTTACGCCATGCTTGGCATGATTGACGACTGGGAAGGCATCCGGGGTCCGCGCCGTGGGCTGGGTATGCGGGCCAGCGCCAAATTCGCATTCCAGGTCATCCTGGCGATCATCATCGCCTTTGCCTTGCGTGACCTGCTGAAAGTGCCCCAGCTTTACTGGTTCACTTCTCAGGAAGTCATCAACCTTGGCCCCTTTTATATCCCCATCGCCGCGTTCATCATTGTTGGCATGTCCAATGCCGTGAACTTCACCGACGGGCTGGACGGCCTGGCCGGGTTAATATCAGCCACGGCGTTCGCCGGTTTTGGTTTTGTTGCTCTCATCCAGGGCCAGAGTTACCTGGCCCGGTTCTGCTTCTCAATCGTAGGAGCGTTGTTCGGTTTCCTCTGGTTCAACGTTCACCCGGCAAAATTATTTATGGGGGATACCGGATCCCTTGCCCTGGGCGCGACCCTCGGTGTGGTGGCGCTGATGACCGGTCAATGGCTGCTCATCCCCCTCATCGCCGTCATCCCAGTCAGCGAAGCATTGAGCGTCGTCATCCAGATCGTTTACTTCAAGCTTACCAAAGGCAAACGCGTCTTCAGGATGGCGCCTTTGCACCACCACTTCGAGTTAAGTGGTTGGAGTGAGACTCAGGTGGTTCAACGGTTCTGGTTAATCAATTTGATTTTCGTGATGCTGGGCATGGCCCTGGTATTGGTGGAGTAAGTTATGACTCGTTGGGATGGAAAACGTGTGGTGATGATCGGCGCAGCCCGTCAGGGCCTTGCGCTGGTGCGTCATCTGTCCGAGAACGGTGCGTCGGTTATCCTGAATGACAACCGTACAGAGGATGCCCTTGCTTCATCAAGGGACCAAATCGCAGACCTGGATATCACCTGGGTCACCGGAGGCCACCCGCTTGAGATTCTGGACGGTGCAGACCTGGTCTGCCTGTCCGGGGGTGTTCCGCTGGATCTGGAACTGGTCAAAGAGGCTGTACGGCGGGGAATCCCCCTATCCAACGACTCACAGGTATTCCTTGAAGAAGCACCCTGCCCCGTCATTGGAATCACCGGTTCTGCAGGAAAGACCACAACCACAGCAATGGTGGGTGAGATCGCCCGTGAGCACTTTGCGCTTCGGAAACCCGGGAACCAGGTTTGGGTGGGCGGCAATATCGGCAACCCGCTGATCCGGGACATTAGAAAAATGAAAGCTGACGATCTGGCTGTCATGGAACTGTCTTCCTTCCAATTGGAAATCATGACGGTTTCTCCCCAGATTGCGGCCATCCTGAACCTGACACCGAACCATCTTGACCGGCACAAAACGATGTCAGCTTATATCTCGGCCAAGTCACACATCCTCACCCATCAAAAACCGGAGGATATCGCCGTCCTAAACCGGGATGATGTCCATGTCCGCGAACTTTTCAACGAAGTCAAGGGCCGACAAATCACCTTTGGCCTTAATGAACCTTACAACAAACAGGATTCTACCTTTTACAAGCGCGGCAAGCTCTATCTGCAGGCCAGCGGTCAGATCGCCAAGATTCTCAAAGAGGATTTGATCAGCCTGCGCGGGAAGCATAACCTCTATAACGTTTTGGCAGCGATTGCCATTTCAGCGGCAGCCACGCTTTCCTTGCAAGCCATCTTTGAAGGCATTGTCAATTTCTCAGGTGTTCCCCACCGGATGGAATTCATCCGGTCCTGGGGCGGCGGTGATTGGTATGACGATTCGATTGCCACAACACCTGAAAGAGCAATGGCTG
>DPKV01000175.1:4866-23612 GCA_003542325.1 Anaerolineaceae bacterium | reverse complement strand
GTGATGATGGCATCATCATTGGCGTCTGGATTGGAAAGGACGCCGTAGACGATTCCGTCCGCGCCGTAATAACTTGCGCCCGCCTGTCCGCTATCGCAGGTTTCATCAATATAAAGCATATCCATTTCAACTTTGCTGAAGTCGCCCGTCCACTCCGCCATGGTCTCGCCGTTGAAGGGTGCAGAATCGGGATAGGACGTGCTTGTGAATTCATTATTTAGGAAAAAAGAGTTGTCAGCGGTGAAACCGATACCCAGCCACCCGAGAGGTGCGCCGATGGGGTAACGGAGCTGGACGGCGGCCAGGTCGTAGGCGCTGTTCTCGGCTTCTGTCCAGGCCGTCCAGGTGAGGATCGTCTGGTAACCGCTTTTTCCGTAGGGATCTTCGCCGTCAGCGTAAGCCGGTATGGCTTCCAGATCATCCACCCAGCAAGACTCTTCGCCAACCGGGCAAAGGTCAGCCTGATGGGTGTAGACACACTGGCCAGCGGTGACCAGGGTCAGGGCTTGCACCAGCATCCCTGAGCAGGTTGTAACCTCGCCGGAAGGCCAATGGGAATAGATCTTGACCGTGGGTGTGTAAGGCCACATGCCGGTTGAGGGGGCTTCCGTAAGTTCGGACCGTGTATAGGGCACAGGGTTAACGATCGGTTTGTAATAGGGTGTGGAATCCTGATCGCAATTCTCAGTGCAGGCTTCCGGAAGTGCGCCGGGATAGGGCTCTTCACCGAAATCCTTAAAAATGAGGCAGTTTGTGGTTTCGGAGGATACGGTCTGGTCCGTTTGTGCAACAGCGGAAAAATTCTGGCCCAGACCGAGGATTAAAGCACAACAAACCATCAGAAAGATGGGAAAATGGGGGTTAGATCGGGTTTCCCACTTCACAATAAAGGTCCTCTAATCCTGACTGCAATGGCTTTCCGTAAAACTTTCCACTAAAAAAGTGAGAATTGGTCGCGATTTTGTGACCTCATCTTAACTTATCTTAATGTTTAAATCAAGGCGGCTTCATTACAATCTAATATCAGACAATCTCTGGAAATATTGCAGGAAATCAACACCGTTAAGGCCCGGGTCAGTTTTACATTGATCACCATAGATGACGATCTGGCCGCGATTCTGGAACCCGGTGCGCCTTCGCCGTCGCGGCGGCTGGCAGCGATGGAACAATTGGCCGCCGCGGGGATTGAGACCGGGGTAGTGATGATGCCGATCCTGCCGTTCATTGAGGACACACCGGAAAATATCCTGGGTGTGGTTGAAGCCGCCGCAGCTCACAGCGCGGATTACATCGTCCCGGCGTTCGGCGTCAGTGTCCGGGAGGGTCAGCGGGACTATTTTGTCCGGCAGTTGGACTTACATTTTCCCGGTGTTCGGCAGCGGTATGAGCAGACCTTTGGCTGGCAGTACCAATGCCCGGCCCGAAACCAGGAGGAACTGGCCAGGGTGTTCTATGATGCCTGTAATAAACTGGGCCTTAGGACACGGGTTTCAACATATTCCCCGAAAGAAAATACACAGCAGTTATCTTTATTCTAAATAGTCCAAACGATCATTGGGTCATATGGGTGGTGAACCTGAGGAATGTAAATGCCCCAGTCTGCTAACTGGGGCATCGTAGAGGATGGTTTGACTTTGTTATTAATTATCCTTCAATTGTGATTCCGGCGGAATTTCCTTTGATGAATCTCTGGTAAATTCGTTTAATGGTGTCAACCACAAGCCCAAAGATTGACAACCCCAGCAGAATGTCCAACCCAGTATTGCCGATCTGTGTGAACTGGGTTGCAGAAGTGGCTGAAGAAAGTCCGGTTTCCCGCCAGATGGCCGGGTCCACCGAGATGACTGCCGGCCCGACAATGATGGCGTAGGTAACCGCTATTTTAAAGGCATTATTCAAAACTTTTATCACAGAAGCGATCTTGTTCCAGGCACCTAACCGCAGCAGGTAAAGGTCAAGGGCGATATCGATGATGTTATACGCTGTGATCCAGGGCACATAGCGCAGGAAGGCATCCGTCAGGATGGGAGCTGAAACCCAATGACCATCCGCAAGGTAATAGATGCCAACCCTGTCGAGAAAGAAATTGATCAGGGTGATAAAGATCAGAGAACCGGTGATTTCGATGGCCAGATCGAAGATTTTTACCTTGTCCTGGTCTTCCTCTTTGAGGAGATCCTCAGGCTGCCATTTTTCATCAATGATGGTCTTCATGTTGTCGGGGATTGCGCGTTCGATGCCGAGGAAAGAAAGGGTGACAACGCCAAAGGCAGTGAACAGGCTGCTGAATAAACCACCAACGACTTCGAGAATGGCCTCAAAGAAACTGGTACTAAAACCTGTGTTGCTGACAATAGCGACGATCAGCCCAACTGCGTTGAAAGCTGCCACCACGATCAGGACAATACGCAGAACCCGCAGGTAAATCGGGAACATACGGGGACCGACCAGATAATCTTTTGCACCGTACTGGCTGGCCACCTTGCGTGGTGAGCCAAATTCCTTCAGGACCGCTTTGACCGTCTCGGTGTCCGGTTCTGCGCCTGGATTTGGGTTGCGATCCTCGATGGTGTCCATTAAAGTGGATTGGATCTCTTTGAGGATGTCATCCCGGTTGCGGGATGGCAGCTGGCGGCGGATTTCTTCCAAATATAATTCGATGAGATTCATTTGTCGTTCTCCTTTTCATTTGCTAATAATTCATCAACCGTGTTTCTGATCTTCGACCATTCGATGGTCATTTCTTTCAGGACTTCCCGCCCCTGAGCGCTCAGGAAATAATAGCGGCGGGGCCGGGAAGTTTCCATGCGCCAATTGCTTTCCAGAAGTTTCTGCTCTTCCAGCCGGCGCAGCAGGGGGTAGAGCGTCCCCTGATCGACCTGCATCCCCTGGTCTTCGAGGAGCTTCATCAGGGAGTAGCCGTATTGCTCATCGTGGAGCTGGCTGAGCACGGCCAGGACGATCATGCCTCGACGAAGTTCCTGTACCAGGTTTTGGGTTTGTTCTTGGAGGGTGTCGTCTTGCATAATGGTATACCTTTCATAAAGTATTGTTTACTATCATAGGTAACATTATAGTGAGTAATATACAGTATGTCAATACCCAATTTGGATTGATTTGTAGCAAAGACGGGAAGGTTTGCTGGGTAGTGGTGTACATCGGATTTTATGTTAAAATGAGGGCTATGATAAACCAAATCCATTTTGGCGATAACCTGGCAATACTAAAAAAGATGGATTCGGGGAGTGTGGATTTGATCTACATTGACCCGCCGTTCAATACAGGTAAGCAGCAGGCCCGCAAACAAATTGCTGTCGAAAGGGATACCAACGGTGATCGGGTAGGGTTTGGGGGGAACCGCTATCAGACCACTGTGGTAGGGGAACGGGCGTATCGGGACAGTTTTGATGATTATTTAGGGTTCCTGGAAGAACGTTTGCAGGAAGCTTATCGAGTATTAAAACCCAACGGAAGTCTCTATTTCCATATCGACTACCGGGAAGTGCATTATTGCAAAGTTTTATTGGATGTCATCTTTGGACGTGATTCTTTTTTGAATGAGATTATTTGGGCTTATGACTTTGGCGGGCGATCCAAGACCCGCTGGCCTGCCAAACACGATAACATCCTCTATTATGTCAAAGACCCGGCCAATTACACGTTTAATCGGGATGAGGTGGATCGAATCCCGTATATGGCCCCTGGCCTGGTTGGGAAGACGAAAGCTGAAGCCGGAAAATTCCCCACGGACACCTGGTGGCATACCATTGTGGGAACGAACAGCAAAGAAAAGACCGGCTATCCCACTCAAAAACCGGAAGGTGTACTGCGCAGGATTGTGGCGGCCTCTTCCAATCCGGGAGATGTCGTTCTGGATTTCTTTGCAGGCAGCGGTACGATCGGCGCAGTCTGCCTTGATATGGATCGGCGATTTATCCTGGTGGACAATAATCCTCAGGCGATCGCCGTGATGCAAAAAAGGTTTGAGGGGGAAGAATCAATAACGTGGTTGGACGGGGCCGATCATTCAGCGTTGTAAAACAGGGGATGACGGCGGAGACGCCAGGCGATTTCACGGTTGAGGACCAGCGGTTGACCCTCGACCTGCTGCGTCCCTTCCAGATCAATCCCACAGAAGGCAATCAATTGTTCAACCAATGTGTCCGCCAGGAGCGGGATATTATCTTTGAAGTCCGGCCAGGCGGCAAGGATGCAGCCATGCGGCGTTGCACTGGACAGGATCATCCCGGGAGTTCCGGCGGTGACGGCAGTCCGGGATGTTCCATCGGCTGCTGTCAGCTTCTGGACCAGGCCAATATTTAACGCCCTGCGATTATTGACGGCTTCCGCAATCATGTAACTGCAATCCGCCAGGTCGGTTTCCACCGACAATGTTGAAAATGTATCCAGTTCGTCCGGCGCGGCATGGAAGATTTCAACCCTGCCCGGAGCCAGGTTTAAGGGCGAGAGTCGCCTGGTCAGGGATTCTATAAGTTCTGTAAGAAAGCCGGATGTCAGGTCTTCCGATTCAAAAGTCTCGTCGTCTGCTGCGATCCAGAGGTTTAAATCCATGGCCTGCTTTTCAAGGGCCCTTCCAGAGCGAATGATGACCTGGATCTCTTCCAACGGCAAACCGGATTTTGTCCCGAAGGCAAACCGGTAAGGCCCGGCGTGAAGCCCCACGGTATTATCCCGGGGAAAGAAGAAACAGAGTTCCCCGAAATTTCCCTCGATCACATCGTGTCCAAGTCGACTTTCAATGGATCCCTTTTCGGTTACATACTGGTAAAGGGGCAGACCATCGGGAGCTGTAAGCGCAGCCAGATACACTTCATCATGTTGATCAGGAGAACGGGCAGCCAGTAATAAGGATGTGTCGCCTTTTTCAATTTGCAGCAGGAAATCTTCCTCAGTGCTTAATCCGGGGAAGGTCTCAATGGTTAAATCGGGATTTTCATTCACCGCTTCATTAATGTCAACGGATTCGAATTGGGGATAGAACCTGATCCGGGATTTTATCGCTTCGTAAACGGCTTGCCCGAAATTCAACCAGTATTCTGCAGAGGTGATCACCAGGATGAAAAAGTATTGGTTGAGATAGGGGGAACAGATCATTCCGTAACCCAAACCCTCTTCTTCTGCATTCACAAACTCGATCCGGTTCAGGAATCCGGTGATCTCCTGGATACTGTCGGTGCCGGCTTCAATGAGCTTGAAGGAATCGAAATTTTCCATGAATTCCCCGGCCAGGGCGTCATTTAGGTCTGCAATGGAACGGTCATCTTCCAGAACACCGCCCAAAAGACTGATTTCCAGGTTGCCGTCATCGGAATACATATAAACGGAACCGTCGATCTCCAATTCAAACCCAATGATGGGTTGGAAGGAGAAACCGGATCCTTCCACTTCGATCTCTGGGCCGAAATCAAATTCGGGTTCAACCTGCGGTTGCTGCTGTGGTTCGACAGGTATATTGTTCTCTGCCATACGCTCCAATCCGAAAACGAATGTGTTTGGGTTGGTCTCATTTTACTCCAGAACAGGTTTACTAACCATAAGCCCTGTTTTTCCTTTATACTGAAGCAGAATTTAAAAATTGTGGCAAGTCGTTTATTCATTATCTGATTGAGAAGGAACTATTGATCATGGAAAAATCAAAATACCCAATCCTGGAATTTGACAGCGCAAGGAAGGCTATCCTTGAAGCAGATATTTTAGTAGAGAAGCAGGATGTACCCGAACGTTGTGTCATTTGCTTCTTCCCTGAGGTTATTCAGGACCTGGTGGAGAATCATAACGCCCAGGTAGTGGCGCATTCCATCTCTGAGATTGGCACGCATCCGCTCTATGAAATTGATTATGAAGGAAAACGGTTAGCCTTTTTCCATCCTGGTGTAGGAGCGCCATTGGCTGCTGCTCTGATGGAAGAAGTGATCGCCAGAGGCTGTACGAAGTTTATGGCTTGTGGTGGGTGCGGCGTTTTGGATAAGGATGTTGCTGTAGGGCATTTACTGGTACCGGAGATTGCATTGCGGGGTGAGGGAACCTCATATCATTATCAACCGCCTTCCCGGGAGATCGAAATGGATCCCAAAGCTGTAACGGCCATCGAAACGGTTCTGGATCGCCATGGGCTGGAGTATATCCGGACCAAGACCTGGACGAATGATGCCATCTATCGTGAGACGCATGAAAAG
Organism: Anaerolineaceae bacterium; assembly: GCA_003542325.1. Lineage (GTDB taxonomy): Bacteria > Chloroflexota > Anaerolineae > Anaerolineales > Anaerolineaceae > Brevifilum. Next base: position 17,415 of record DPKV01000175.1, on the reverse strand, counting down.
GTCGCTGCTTATCGGGCGGAAGGCTGCCTGGCCGTGGAGATGGAAACAGCAGCTTTCATCGCTGTTGCGCGCTTCAGAAGTGTGACATTTGGACAGATTCTCTATGGGGGTGATGCTGTCGATGCAGAATCCTGGGACGGACGAGACTGGAATTCCCGCGCAGATGTTCGGCGAAACCTGTTCTGGCTGGCTGCTGAAGCGGCGTTTGAACTTTAACGTACTAATATGAGGAGTGCGGCCTTCAGGCCGTCGAGATATTCTGTCCTTCCGAAAAAGATTTCCAAGGCGAAAGGCACTTGATATTTGGGAGATCTGATTAGCTTGTCTATTACCAATATCTCTGGTTATTTTCGTTATTATTTTATTGAACTACCGGGTTAGTGGGGAATCGATAGGGGAGATGAAATAAAAGCGGCCTAAAGGCCTCACTCCAATTATTATTTATTATTATCTGGAAAGATGATTAACAGATAATATAAGCGTAGCTTTTGTGAACTATGCTAGTCGTAAGGTGACTTTACAAAAATTTATAGTATGATTCATGAAAGTATCAACAGGAGTGAACACAATGACGGATTTCTCGCCACAAACACTGAAAACAATTGAAGGGCATCAACTGCCCGGCCTTAAGCTGGCGGAAGGGCATATCTATCCGGATTACGCAGGCTACTCGCTGGCGAATGTCCCGACGACCATCACACGGCTGCTGGGCATTCAGGATTTCGGGATCGGCCATCTGGATGAATCCCTGCTTTCTCAACTTGGCGGCCCTTATCAAAAGGTTGTTCTCCTGTTGGTGGATGCGTTGGGATTGAAACAGTTGACTCAGTGGATGGCCGCTGAACCCGATCTCGTTTGGGCGAAGTATCACGACAGGGCGTTCTTTACACCGCTGACCAGCATCTGCCCCAGCACGACGGCGTCCGCACTGACCACATTGTGGACCGGTGTTGCACCGGCGACCCATGGGATCATCGGTTATGAGATGTGGGCGAGAGAATTTGGGTTGGTGATGAATAATATTCTCCATTCGGCTGCCAGTGCCCGTTCAGACGTGGGCGGCCTGGCCCGTTCCGGATTTGAACCTTCCGCTTTTCTGGATCGACCGCTGATGGGGCCGCATATGCGACAGCAAAAAGTGACCCCGGCAGCATTCATGCATTACGCCATCGCCCGGTCGGGCTTGTCGCTCATGCAGTTGGATGAAGTGGATCAGAAGCCCTATGTGGATGAAGCGGATTTGTGCATCAGTCTGGCGGAGTATCTGAATGGCCGGCCCGGGATCCGGGATTATATTTATGCTTACTACAGTGACATCGATACCCTCATGCACCGTTTCAGCGCGGACGACCCACGGGTGTCTTTCCAGTTCAGCATGTTCTCCTCCCTGTTTGAATCGGCATTTTTAAATAACCTTTCCCCGGCGGTTGCCAGGGACACCCTGTTGATCCTGACAGCGGATCACGGCTCAATTGCCACGCCGATCAACCCGCGCTATGATTTGAATAACCACCCGGATTTGAAGTCGCTCCTGGTGATGCAGCCGACCTGTGAAAACCGTCTGGCTTTTTTCTTTATCAAGCAGGGTCAGATGGGCGCAGTGCGCGACTATATCACCCGCACGTGGCCGGATGAGTTCCTGGTGATTGAACCTGATACAGCCCTGGCAAGTGGATTGTTTGGTCCTGAACCTTTCAAGGAACAGGCCCGGGAACGGTTGGGCGATTTGATTGTGGCCGCAAAAGGGGATGCGTACCTCTGGTGGGCGCCAACTGCCAACCACATGGCAGGGCGGCACGGCGGTTTGAGCCGCCAGGAGATGCTTGTGCCGTTTTATGCCCTGCCATTGGGTCAGCTTGGGTAAGTCAGGTAGTTTTTCTTCTCAGGGTAATAGAATCTTAACTGTGTATCTAAGATTTGAAAAATTCATTGTGAAATAAGCTACATTGTTAAAAGATTTGACCCCATCCTCATTCCTTCCCCTGAAACCAGGGGAAGGATACCTGCAAACGCAGTGCAGCAGGCAGGAAGGGGTCTTTTATTTTGATAAAAACACTAATATTTAGTTTTCAAGGTTCATTTTCAGTAGAAGCTCAATAAAAGAGACTGGCCTTCATTTTGTCTAATTTAGCTGTTTATTTTTTCGTTAATTATTACGCAGCGGTCAGGTAGCGATTCAACTCCCAATCCGTCACGTTCATCCGGAAATCTTCCCATTCCGCCTTACGGGCTTTGGTGAAGGCGTCGGTCAAGCTGTCACCCAGGGCATGGCTGAGCAGGTCATCCGCCTCAAAGGCGCTCAGCGCTTCCAATAACGATCCTGGCAGCATTTCGATGCCCAATTCACTCCGTTCTTCCTCGGAAAGTTCATAAACATTGAGTTGGTTCAAAGGCGCCGGGCAAGCCAGACCTTTTTCGACGCCATCCAATCCGGTTTCCACCATGGCATTGAAGGCAAGGTATGGGTTCGTGGAGGGGTCCGGGCAGCGCAGTTCCAGCCGTACGGTTTCAGGCCTGTTGGGCATGGGTTGCGGGATGCGGATCAACGCAGAACGGTTGACCTGCGCCCAGCCGATATAGACCGGCGCTTCATAGCCGGGAACCAGGCGTTTGTAGGAGTTTACCGAGGGGGCGACAACGGCCGCCAACGCGCGGGCGTGGGAGAGCTGCCCGGCGATGAACTTATGGGCCATGGTGGATAATTTGTAGGGGTCGGCATCGTCAAAGAACAGGTTTGTGCCGTCAGTGCTGAAGATGGATTGGTGGCAGTGCATGCCGGAGCCGTTAATCCCGAAGACGGGTTTTGGCATGAATGAAGCGATGAGCCCGTGCTGGGCGGCGATGGCTTTGACTGCGTACTTGAGGGTCAGCACATTGTCGGCTGTCTTCAGGGCGTCCGCAAAGTGGAAGTCAATCTCATGCTGCCCCAGGGCGACTTCATGATGCCCCATCTCGATCTCGAGGCCCATCTGGGTGAGGGCGTCCATGAGTTCTGTCCGCACCTGGACGGCTTCGTCATTGGCGGAAAAATCAAAGTAGCCGCCGATGTCATGCGGAACGGGGTGAATGTTTTCTTTCCCGTTCTGCAAAAAAAGAAAGAATTCCGGCTCGGGGCCGATGTTGTAGACCCAATTATGGTCGGCTTTGAGCTTGGCCAGTTTGCGTTTGAGGACCCCGCGCGGGTCGCCTTTGAAGGGCTCGCCGTTCTGGTGGTAAATATCACAGAAGATCCGGGCGCGTTTCATCTCATTTGGTGTCCAGGGCAGAATGGCATAGGTGTCGGGGTCAGCGATCAGGTGCATATCGCTTTCCTGAATGCGAGCAAACCCTTCCACAGAGGAGCCATCGAACCAAATGCCGTTCTTCAGTGCGCCTTCCACCTGGTAGATCGGGTAGTCTACGCTTTTGACCACACCGTTCACATCCGTGAACTGAAACGAGATGAACTTGATATTGTCATGCTTAATTTTTTCCATTACATCTTTAACATCCATCACTGCCTCCATTTAGGTACGGTTCAATTCCTCCGCCGGAGTGCGTCATTCTGATATAGCAAAACAACCTTCTGCCTTAACAGGATAAAGCCGGAAGTTGGGTTCACTATGTCTGCTTTTGGCCTGAGTGTCGCCACACAGTTTTGAGCATCCATTTAATAACTGGGGGAAAATTGGACCCGTGTTCAGGCCCAGGAGGCTTCCGCTGATCGTTCGATTTTTCCCGAAATGTCCGGGTTAGCACTCTCTTCGCAGAGAGGAACCTCCACCTCGTCGTCTCACTGTTTTCCTGGTGAGAGTCAGCCGCTTGATTTTCCTGTTATTCGCTTGTTCAATCCCCTGTCAAAATACTGATGTTGACCCCGGCCAACGATTTTGATTAGTGGGTTTATATCATTGAATCCTGGTTTTGGAAAGGGGAAAACGAGAGCGTTAAAGAAGAGTTAATAAAGGGATTTCGGCGTGCGATCCGGGTTGTAAATGGAGAAATGCTAAAAAATGTCAGGATTCCACCTCATCCCTGCCCTTCCCCTCGAGGGGAAGGCTTAAAGACCTATATTTTTCCCTATCAACTGGTGTTTTCTTGATTCAGCTGTTGCGAGATTGGGAAGTTGTCGTCTATGGATTTATTTACCAAACCACATTCCCTACTCACCATTCACTTTTAGTCAAAACCTTGACATAGAACAGAAGTTCTGTATAATATAGAACATAAGTTCGATTGAGTGATTTGGAGTAATCATGGGTATGACACAACTGTTCGTTAGTCCAGCAAAAACTCTCCCCGGCGCATTTCCCGGTTTGAGCTCCCGAAGACGCAGCCAAGTGACCTTGCTGACCCGGAAACGGAAAATGCTGGATACCCTTACGGTCGGTGGGTTGATGGAATCGATAAAACCGGCGCCGAAACGCTCAATACTGCTTGGGAAATGCGTTGATGGGTTGCCCTTTCTGCTCGAGCTGGGCGATCCCGAACTGGGTGCGATCCTGATCGCCTGTGACTCGGGTTGCGGGAAGACGCATCAACTCCAGGTGATGGTTGATTCTGCGGTTCGAACCCATGCGCCTCATGATCTTCAGGTCACTATCCTGACCCTTAATCCTGATGAATGGTCAGGTGTGAGCCAAAACCCAAAACAGAAGAAATTCATCCAGGGTTGTTTTGCCTGGTACGACGCCCGCAGTGCCGGCATGATCGAGAGCCTGACCGAACTGGCTGAAGCCCGGCGGGAAGGGGAGCGGCAAGGCGCAGATATCCTGCTGATCCTTGACGATCTCGCTGCCATTGAAGACCTTCCCATGGAAGCGCAGGTCAACCTGCGCTGGCTGATGGAATATGGCCCGCAGTCCGCAATTTGGGTCGTTGGCGCTTTGGATGCCCGGCAGGCTTCCACCATGCGGTATTGGGTGGACCCATTTCGCACCCGAATCATCGGCCATGTAGTTTCAAAGCAGAATGTGGAGAGCCTTGTTTTGCGCTCAGACTTGCCGAAACACTCTGCCGAACCCGGCGAGTTCCAGGTTTGGACAGGGGAGTCTTGGCTGGCATATCGCCTGCCGCTGTTAGGTGATTTACGCACTTTGGAGGTCTGAAATGGATATCGGCATGTTGTGGTTCGATAATGACCCAAAGCTCGATCTGCCGGGGAAGGTTGCAAAGGCGGCAGCATATTACCAACAAAAATACGGGGAAGAACCCACCTTGTGCTTTGTCCACCCGAGCATGCTGGTGGAACCGAAGGTTAAAGCTGGTGTGGTAGCCGTGTGTACCAACAGTACCGTCCAGCCGAATCATTTTTGGATAGGTGTCCAACAAAATAATAATCCAAGTCCCTGACCCGTTCGGTGGGCACCTATTCAAGCGCCCGTGCTGTCCATCTTGTTGCCGTTCATTCCTGCGTAGGAAGAGGTTTGCTGTGTGACAGCACGGTCGTCTACAAGCAAGAGGATCTGTCCCTTGTTTTACAGGACAGATCCTTATTTATTTTCCAAAAATTTTATTGATATTACTGCCCCCTTGGTCATCAACGATCGAACAGCTTTGTTTTTCAATCCACTACCTGTAGTTCTGACATATCAGGATAAGTCAACTTCCGGTAGCCGTAAGTGTTCAACACCAGTGTGTTTCCGACCATGGTTTCGGTTTCCACGAAGGGGGAATAGACGTGGATGTGCCCATGGATATGGTAGGTTGGCTGGAAGGTTTTGATCAGCCAGTTGAAGGCTTTTGCGCCCTGGTGCGCTGGATCATCCTCGTCATGAATCCGCCAGGGTGGGGCGTGGGTGACGAAAATATCCAGATAACGTCCATAATGAACTTTATTCCAAAGCAGGGTGGGCACCAGGTGCGAAACCATTCCCCACATTTCCGATTGGGTATATTGGTGCTCGCCTTCGTTGTAGAGCAGCGAGCCTTCTATTCCGGCGAGTAATAATCCGGTCTTTTTATCATGTAAAACTTTCTTATGCAGATTGATTGCTCCCCAGGGAAATTCGCGGGGCGTGGAACAGCCATATTCGACGTTTTCGGCGTGGTTTCCCAGGACGTAATACAGCGGGATATCCAGAGAGCTGATAATGTATTCAAGGTAGTAATATGGCAGATCACCACAACTGATCGCCAGGTCCACATCGCTGAAGCGTTGTTTGATATGACGGCTGTAAATTGCGGGTTCTTCCTTATCGCTGACCGTTAATAGCTGCATAAAAGTATTTTAAGACATAGTTCCGGAAAATGTAAGTTTACGGGAAGGGAGAGTCATTCCCCCAGGGCGACAGCCACTGCGACGGCTTTGTTCCGGTCATGGCTGATGCTCACGGACCATTGGGTGAGACCCAGTTCCTGGGCCACTTTGGCTGCCATACCGTGAAGCTGGACAGTGGGCTGTCCGGTGGGCAAGTGGATGATCTCGATATCCCGCCAATGGACCACGCCGATCCCTGTACCGAGAGCTTTCGAGACGGCTTCCTTGGCAGCAAATAAACCGCTGAGCATTTCGGTCTGGTCATGAGCCTGTTCAATTTCATCAGGTGTGAAAACACGTTGGAGGAACCGCTCCCGGATGGCCGGGCGGATTTCGTCAAGCCGTGAGATTTCTATCGTGTCAATGCCACTGCGTAGGATCATGGTTTCCCTCAGGGCCCTGCCACTGCAACTGCCAGGCGCTCCGGATCGAGGTATTTTTGGCTGGCTTCCAGGATATCTTCAGCGGTGATGGATTGGATGATCTCGGGATAGCGCAGGAAATAATCCAGGCCCAGGTTGAACTGCTCCATATTGAGCAGTGAGACGGCGACGCCACTGTTGGATTCAAGGAGCAGCGGCATCCGGCCGAGAAAATTGGATTTGCTGTCGGATAACTCTTCCGGCTTCACGGGATGGCTGGTAAATTCAATGACTTCCTGTTGAATCAGGTCAATCGTCTGGTCAATATCACGGGGGTTAACCCCGGCGATCATTTCCCATGCCCCCGGACCGATCCCGGCGCTCAGAGAGGAGTAGGCATAATATGCCAGACCGGCATCCTCACGGACACGTTTACCTAAACGGCCCATCATGCCGAATTCACCCAGAATATTATTACCAACCCGTAAGGCATAATAATCCGGTGACAACCGGTCAGGAGCCTGGCAGCCTATGACGATATCCGCCTGGGACTTTCCTGGGATACTAAGAGACTTACGAACCGCCTTCTCCTGGGAATTGAGATCTGGCAAGGTCGGCAGGTCTTCCTGCCCGGGGTTGGTCCAGTCACCCAGGGCGGTGCGGATGGATTCAACTGCTTTTTTGGAGTCGATTGCTCCGACGATGGCAATTACCAGCCCTTTTGGACCGAATGTGCGCCGGTAGAAATTTACCAGGTCTTCGCGTTCAATGGCCTGAACCGTTTCTATGAAGCCTTCATCCGGCCGCTCATAAGGATGCCCTGCGTAGACGATCTGGTCGAAGAGGAGTGCTGCCATTTCAGCAGTGTCCTGGGAACGGATTGCCAGACCGGTGAGCATCTGGATCTTCAGCCGATTAAACTCTCTCTCCGGAAAAGACGGGGAGCGCAGGCAATCCCCGATCAGGCCCAGCATCAGGTCCAAATCTTCACTCAGGCAATGCACGCTGAAGGACGTGGTGAGCGTTCCGGCAGAGAAACCCAATTGCGCACCAGCCGATTCGATTTTGTTATAAAGACTCTGGAAATCTTCATGAGCTGTCCCGGTCATCAGACTGCCGGCAGTCAGGTAACTTAATCCGAGTTTTTCATCAGGGTCGAAAAGACTGCCGCTGGGGAGATACCCTTTGATGGACAGGGTAGGGCTGTTGAAATTCTCCCGGGCCAGGATCGTTATCCCGTTCTGCAGTTCAACACGGGTGATATTTTCGGGGCCGGGCAAGGCATTTTGATGTGGCGAGTGCATGGTTGTTGTCATTAATTCGTTCGATTCTCTTGAGGAATGTAGTAGCCAACGACTCTGTTCTCAGGGATCAAATAAGATCTGGCAATCCGCAGGACATCTTCCGTGGTCACCTGGGAAAGATGTCCGATATAATTTTCAAACCAATCATATGCAGCGAACATTTCCGTGTAGCCCAGCCAAAATGCCTGGTTGGAGATATTTTCGCTGCTGTAGGCGAACAGGGCTTTGGCTTGTTTGATCGCCCGTGAGATTTCATCCTGAGTGACGGGGGAATCCAAAACCTTTTTAATTTCATCATCCATCGCAGCCAGCACCTCATCGGGGGTGTGATTGGGATGCACGGTCAGGTTTATGGAATACAGATACGGGTCGTGGGTAGCCTGTAAGGTGCCGTGGGCTGAGACCGAAATCTCGCCTTCGACGAGCGCCCGATATAAGCGGCTGGTTTTATTCGTGGTGCCGCCTGAGCCAAACATATTAAGGCTGCTCGGGCCGGTCAGCAGGCTGTCCAAAACGGTCAGGGCGAAGAAATCCCGGTCACTGGCGCAGGGAGCATGGTAGGACACCTGGACAAAACTGGTTTCACCGGGACCTTCCACGGTCACTCGCTTTTCTTCAACCTGTTGTTCGTCCAGGGGGATATTCCCTTCAAGGGTCGGGCCGTTGGGGATAGCCCCGAAATGCGCTTCAATTTTCGATTGCATGAGCGGGATGTCGAAATCGCCGGCGATCGCAAGGACAGCGTTTCCGGGGTGATAGAACCGGCGGTAATGATGATTGAGATCATCCCTGGTAATTTTATGCAGGTCCTCTTTCAGGCCGATGACTTCATAATGATAGGGATGTTTGGAGAAAGCCGCCGATTGGATGGCTTCTCCCAGCAGGAAGTGCGGCTGGTTTTCATTCCCTTCCCGTTCTGAGATCACCACTGTGCGCTCCAGTTCCACTTCCTCGGGAATAAACCGGGTATTGACCATCCGGTCGGCTTCCAGGGACAGGCTGAGCTCAAACATTTGCGCAGGCATCGTCTGGTAGTAGGTTGTCCAATCCAGATAGGTCAGGGCGTTCCAGATTCCGCCAACCCTGGAGATTTCCCTGTCAAGGTAACCGGCGGGAAATTTCTCCGTCCCTTTGAATTGCATATGTTCGACCCAGTGGGAAATACCCGTCCTCCCCGGTTGTTCGTTTCGTGACCCTACCTTATACCAGATCCAGGTGCTGATGATCGGGGCGGTGTGAATTTCCTTCAAATGGACGGTCAAGCCATTGGGAAGTGTGTAAAACTGAGTTGGATTGGTCATAAAAGTGTCTGCTTTGTCCTATTGAGAACAAGTGTTGATAACGAACAACAACCTGTTGCCCTATCCAGTATAATGCTGGTGATTAATAATGACATCATTATATTCCATAAAGCCAAGCCAACAGGCTTGTTTTTATGGGAGAGGTTCTTTTTATGACGGATAAGGCAAATCGTCACCTGGTTGCTGTCATCGGCGCAGGCCCGGCCGGGCTGTATGCCACGCAATACCTGGCCCGCCATGGTGTCCAGGTCGTGTTGTTCAATAAGGAAATAAAACCGGGCGGTCTGGCAGAGTATGGCATCTTCCCGGATAAAACCAGGATGCGCCTGGGCTTGCAGCGGCAATTTGCGAGGATCCTTTCCATACCCGAAGTATTTTATTTGGGGAATGTATCCATCGGCCAAAATGGGGATTATCGGCTTGACCAGCTCAGACGGGCGGGATTCCAGGCTTTTATGGTCACGACCGGTGCGCAGCAGAACAACTGGCTGGGTCTGCCCGGCGAGGATTTGAATGGGGTATACCAGGCGAATGATATTGTCCTGCAATACAATCTGCATCCGGACAAGGTTAATTGGGCTCCAAAATTTGGGAAAAACGTGGTGGTCATTGGCGTCGGGAATGTGATGCTGGATATCGTGCATTACCTCAAGCTGGAAAATGTAACGCGGACCGTCACCGCAGTCGCCCGCAGGGGGCCAACGGAGGTCAGGTTTGACAAGCAGACCCTTGCGCCGGTTGCGTCCTGCCTGGATATGCCCTTTATTCGTAAGGCTGTTGATGAAGCCGGCATCGAACTTGGGAAAGTCGGAAGGGACAGAGATGCGTTTTGCTCGCTGCTGGCGGAAGCCCAGGATAAAGCCGAGGATTGCGATTCGGGACTCCAGTTCAGGATGGCATTTTTAAGGTCGCCTCGGCGCATTATCGGTGATGCTCAGGGCAATGTTCAGGCGATTGTGTTCGAAAAGAACCATCTCGCATCGAAAGAGGGGAGGGTGGTCTCACAGGGTACAGGTGAAATGGAAACCCTGCCGGCCGATACCGTGATTTTTTCGATTGGTTCACAGGTGGACGCTGCGTTTGGTTTGCCGGTGGGACATGGCAATTTTGTCACAACGCCGGACCCGAAGTACCCAGTTGATGGCATTTCTTATGAGGTCTATAACCCGGACCTGTGCGCAGAATGTGAGGATATATTTGTCAGCGGTTGGGCCAGGAAAGCCAGCGAAGGTATTGTCGGGCTGGCGCGCAAGGATGCAGAACGCGGGGCTGAAGCCATGTTGGGGTATTTGTCCGGTTTGCCCGCGCAAGCTGAATCCGAAGCCCAGGCTGCAATTGACCGCTTGCCCGGATTGGACAAACGGTTGGTCACAAAAGGGGATTTGGAACGGTTGACAGAAGCGGAACAGGCAAAGGCCGCCGATTTGGGACTGCCGGAATTTAAATTTGGATCGCAGGATGCGATGCTGGATGTGATTGAGCGGGAATAATTGAGGGGCTGAGGGGTATTACCTTAGTTTGTTTCAGGATGTTTCTTGTCTGGTTTGGCTTTATTTGAAGCAGATCCTTGTAATTCCGGCCTTTTGTAGCGGATCAGCAGCAGTAATCCAATCGCGATGGTTACCATACCAATGATCATCCCATTTGCCTGCAGCGGGCCAAAAAAGACATCCGGCAGGGGATGGCTTCCCATGCCAAAGATATCCGCCATGGCGGTAAAGACGCAAATCACAAATCCTGTGCTCATCAACCGGGAACCGAGATCAGCGGCGATGGTTTTTATTTTATTGGGCCAAAAGTTGTTCAGGGTAATGTAACTTCCCATGACCATCATCCCCAAACCAATCAGGAAGACCGATATTTGAACAAAGCCGATCACGCGGCTGCGGTCCAGGTAGAATAATCCCGGTCGGGAGCCCAATAAGAAGACCAGGTATCCGGCAATAGCTAACCCAATCCCATTTCTGACCCGTCGCTTTGGATAGGTCAGTGCGGAACCTGATTCATTGTCTTCCTGATTTACCAGGGAATCATCCCTGGGCGCTTCTTTTTGGGGATCCATTGATTGATTTTTCATAATTATGGCAGGTTTTCCTGCAAAATTCGGAGCCAATTGCCGCTCAGGATTTGGGCAATATCTTCCTGATTGTAACCTTTTTTGATTAATTGTGGGGCGATTTTCGTCAGGTCCGCGATGGTTTCAATTTCACGGGGAACGGATTCAACCCCAAAGCCCCCGTCGAAATCAGTCCCGAGGGCTGCATGCCGGGTGTTACCCGCCAACTGGCAAACATGGTCAATTTGAGCGACAACCATCTCGAGTCCGATGGCGTCTCTTCCACCCCGATCTTTCCATCCCGCATCAAGAAAAGAATTAAAAGGAATGATGCCCATCACGCCATCACGGTCGATTAATTGTTGAATGGTTTCATCTTTAAGATGACGGTTGGTGTTGATATCCCGAATCAGCGCTTCAGCGTTGGAATGTGACGCGATCACCTGTCCGGGGTAGAAATCCAAAGCCTGGCGGGCAGATTCGTGGTCCATGTGACTGATATCCAGGATCAGGCCGCATTCCGCCATGCGTTCCAGCAGGGTATAGCCCGCTTGTGTGAGGGGGCCGGGTTCCCGGGTTCCGCCCACATATTGATTGCCGGCCCAGGCAGGGCCGATCAGCCGCACACCCCATTCAACCCATCGCTCCACTTCAGCCGGTTCCCGGACTCCCTCTGCGCCTTCCATCAGGATGATAATCCCGACCGGTGGCGGAACCTCAGCGGGGGTCGCGAGATGTTCTTCCCATTGCTGCCAGTGTTGGCTCAAGTCGGCGGCTGAAAGGATCAAGCGAAATTTATCCGGATGTTCATCGGTCAGTTTTAGATACGCATCCAGGTTGCGGCTGTAGCAGTGATGGGCTTCCTCCGGTGTGCTGTATGCTTCAACGGGGTAGGTGCTTTTTTCGAGTCGCCTGGGCCCGCAAAACAACGTCCCAAAAATCATCGCAACATGTCCCGCCTGGTATTCCGGCCAGCCAAGGAGGGTATTGCCATTGAAAGCTGGTTTAGGCGTATTGATTTCAGAATTTCGGGTGTCCAGAGCAGAATGGGTATAATCGCGCCCCAGGTTAATGATATTCCAGGCTACATCTTCGTGAGAGTCAATGATCAGGTTCATGGGTGTAGGTGCAAGGGCTTAAATGCAAGGCGCACCGGGATTCCGGTGCGCCACGAATTTATAACAGGTTATTCTTCCGGTTCTTCTTCGGAAGATTCAGGTGTTTCTTCAGGCTTTTCGGCAGCTTCAACTGCTTCCTCTTCAGCTTCAACTGCTTCCTCTTTAGCTTC
>DPKV01000175.1:0-4838 GCA_003542325.1 Anaerolineaceae bacterium | reverse complement strand
TTTCATCTTCTGAAGCGCCTTCTGAAATTTCGTCCACGTCCAGTTCTTCAGTCAGGGTTTTCCAGTCAAGATCGGTGTAGGCGGGGGAATCCACCCGGCGCATGCTCAGGCCGATCCGGTGGGTTTCATCTTCGATTTTGATGATCCGCAAGGTGACAACATCCCCTTCGTGCAGGACCTCTTTGGGGTGCTCGATCCGGCGTTCGCTGATCTCGGAAATATGGATCAAACCTTCCAGGTCACCGTCCATGTCATCCAGAACCAGCCGGGCAAAAGCGCCGAAATTGGTCAGCCGGGTGATCTTGCCTTCCACGAGTTGACCTTCGGTCAATTTTCCGACCTGGTCCTCCCAAGGGTCGTCCTTCAGACGACGGATGGACAGGCCAATGCGTTTTCGGTCAGTGTCGATGCTGATGACTTTGACTTTGACTTCCTGGCCCACTTCCAAAACCTCACTGGGATGATTGACATGGTCCCAGGATAGTTCGGAAAGGTGTACCAAACCGTCAGCGCCGTTGATGTTGACGAAAGCGCCGAAATCAGCCAGGCTCGTCACACGGCCTGTGCGGACTTCGCCCTCTTTCAGGTCATCAATCACACGTTCTTTGATGGATTCACGTGTTTCGCTGCTGGCAGCCCGTTCAGAGAGGATCAGGCGGCGTCGGTCGCGGTCAACTTCAATGACGCAGACTTCAATCTCTTCGCCGACCATTTCACCGTATCGGTCCTCAGGGGAATTCCCACTGATGGTGAGACGGCGGCCGAGGCCGATCTGGGATGCGGGAACGAAACCGCGGATGGTGCCAAGGGGAACAAGGAGACCACCTTTGTTGTAACCAACAACTTTGGAATCAAAAGATTTTTCAGATTCCAGAAGTTCTTCGGCTGTCTGCCAATTTTCCTCTTCAAGGGCACGAGTATAAGAAAGAATCAGGTTACCGTTTGAGTCCTCCGGCGTAATGACATAGACGGTGATCTCTTCACCTTCTTCTAAGGACTCCAGGACGTCTTTTGGAATTGAATCAAGTTCTTTACCTGCGATAATGCCTTCGGATTTTGCGCCGACACTGACCAGAATTTGTCCATTACTGATGCTGGCAATTGTGCCTTTGCGAATCTCTCCTCGCTTCGGGAAGTCAATCGTCAGACCTTCCGCTTCCAACAGTGCTTCCATTTTATTGGTTTGCTGCTCCTGGCTTTCTTCGTCCCCCTGGTTTTTCAAAATATCGTTTTGGTCCATAAATTTACATAACTCCACAGTTGAATTTCTCAATGATTATAAGGGTTTTATCGAACTTAAGCAACCCTCAAACTTAACCCTCAAACTTAATAACGTTAATGCGTACGAAAAAATAAAAAATTTCTATAATGAGAATATGATATTCGGAACCGATCATTACTCGGTTCCGTTCTCATTGGGTAGAATCTCTCGAATTTGGGTCTTTGGATCAGGCGGACCCACAATGCCTTTTTCTTCCATTTTGTCGATCATCCGGGCAGAACGTGTGTACCCGATTCGCATCTTTCGTTGCAGCATGGAAATGGATGCCTGTCCTTCATCCCGAACGATCTGGACTGCCTCATCAAATTTAGGGTCGAGGTCTTTTTCTTCCTCCATCTCTTCCCAGAGCGGCGCTTGTTTGACAGGGAGGCTGTTCCCGGTCTGAAAAGCCGCAGGCTGGTCCGGTCGTTCAGGTGCGCCCTCGGTAACGGTCAATCCACGCCAATAAGCCGCCAGCCGGCCAATCTCTGCATCGGAGACGAAGGCTCCCTGAATCCGGACAGGGGCGGAAGCGTCCGGTGCCTGGAAGAGCATATCACCGCGGCCCAACAGGCGGTCTGCCCCGGGTTGGTCCAGGATCACCCGGCTGTCCACCGAAGAAGCGACGGCGAAAGCGATCCGGGCGGGGAAGTTGGCCTTGATCAGTCCGGTCAGGATATCTGTGGAAGGTCTTTGGGTGGCGATGATCAGATGGATTCCGGTCGCTCTCGCCAACTGGGCCAATCGGGTGATCGCACGTTCCGTTTCGTCCGGCGCAAGCATCATCAGGTCCGCCAACTCGTCAATGACGATCAATAAATAGGGCAGTTTCTTTTCCCCCATCCGCGTGCAGTAGGCGTTGTAGTCACTGATGTTCCGGGAATGGGATTCGGAGAATTTGCGATAGCGGTTATCCATCTCACGCAGCATCCATTGGAGCGCGCCGACGACATGTTCCACATCCACGATCACAGGGGCCAGCAGATGGGGAATACCGTTATAACTGGTCAATTCGACCCTTTTGGGGTCGATCAGGATCAGGCGGAGTTCATCCGGCGTCATATTAAGGAGGAAGCAGGTCAGAATGTCATTGATACAGACGGATTTACCTGCGCCGGTTGTCCCAGCGATCAGGAGGTGGGGCATCGCGGTCAGGTCGGCGGCAACCACGTTACCGGCCACATCTTTACCGAGGCCGAGTTTTAATGGCGAATTCAGTTTTTGGAATGCGGGGCTGGTGATCACATCCTGTAAAGCCACCAGCGATATCTGCCGGTTGGGCACTTCAATGCCGATATACCCCTTCCCGGGAACCGGAGCCTGGATGCGGATTCGTGAGGCTGCCAGGGCTAAAGCCAGGTCATCCGCCAAAGCGGTGATTTTGGAAACGCGCACACGGGTTTTTCCGTTACGGGATTCCACAAAATCAGGTTCCACGCCAAACAATGTGATGGACGGCCCTTTTCGGATTTCAACAATGTGGACCGGTGCGCCAAAAGAACGCAACGTTTCTTCAATGACGTTTGCCCGCTGGCGGTCGTTCTCACCATCGTCAACGACTACCACTCCAGGGTCGAGAATTTCATCAAGCTTCGGCAGCACCCATTCCTGTTTGATTGGTTCATTCTTTAAATATAAGGCAGTCACATCCCCTTGTGGTGCGGCAGCGGGTCGTTGAGAAGGTTGGGCTGCGTTTGCATTGTTGTTGTGGGGTTGCTGCCCAGGCTGGGTCGGTTTTACCCCCTGGTCTGAGGCGGTATGGGAGAGATTGCCCCTGCTGCGAGCCCTCCGGTTTTTGGCGTTTTCCTTCAGTTTTGCTGCGATTTTTTGGAACTGATCTTCAAACCATTTAACCGCATTGGCCATCGTCAGGTCCAGCATGAGGATCAGGCTGATCAACAGCCAGGCCGCCAATGCGATGGTCGCGCCGGGTTTCCCCAACATCTGAACGAAGGCAATTTTAAATGCAGCTCCCAGGTATCCCCCGCCGAGTCCCAATTTAGCATCCACGAAATTACCATCAATCGCAAGATGGAACCAGGCAGGTAAATTCAGGAGAAACAATAAGATCCCAACCACCCTCTCGGTGGAAAGAGCAGGGAATTTGTCAACGTTCCGTAATAACAGCCAGCCACCCAGGCCGATCAATGCCAAAGGAAGGATGTAAACACCCCACCCAATGACCTTGCTGATATTCGCGATCCACCAGCCGGTTATTTTCCCGGACGATTGGGTGAACAGGCTTAACAGGGTTAATATCCCGATCACGAGTAGAACAATGCCAAAGATGTCCATCCGGCGTTCGGGAGAGATCTCCGCAAGAATAGGCTGCCGGGTCTGTTTCTTCGTCTTTGATGAGGTTCGTTTCTTACTGGTTGTTTTTTTTGATGTCCTGCGGGCCATCCTCTGCTCCTGGATGCATAAAATTTCTCCTGAGATGGATTATAGCATAGCCGCTTGCAGAGCAAGCGTTATCCAGGGGGCATTCATGCTTTGATCCATCAAACAATGTCTCAGGAAATTCCTGTTAGCGGGACTTGACGGATTATGAAAATCAAGTATTATGAAGTTGTACGATGACGTTCCATAACACCCTTATTTTTTGCTTGCGAGGGTATCTTAAGTCTGATATAATACGAGCGCTACCCAAAATTTTGCAAACTCACCGTATCATAAAAATAAAACCCCATCCTGGTTGTCGTGTGAAAGTACGTTTCCCAAATGTCTTTAATAGAACATCGGCAAGGCTTGCCATTAAATGATGAGCGTATAAGGGGAACGCACGGATAAATTTCTTTGAAGACTTAGCATTTGCGAATATCACAGATTGTTGATTTCGATTTGATTATGACCGTCACCCGGACTTACCGGTATGGAATTATGGCAATTATTGAATTTTCACGAGTAATCTTCACGTAGAGAAAAGTAAAGAAATGGATATTTTAGATCTAGAGAATAAGACCTTAACTGAACTGCGTTCCATGGCCCTCGATTTGGGCATCCCCCGACCTCAAAGGCATAAAAAAGAAAGTCTAATATTGCAGGTCGCACGAGCCTTAGGCGAAGCAGAAGGCCTTGAAATTCGGGGCGGCGTGCTGGAAATCATGAACGAAGGGATTGGTTTCCTCCGGTATGATTATCGGATTGGTTCGGAGGATGTGTATGTCTCCCAGGCCCAACTGCGCCGCTACGAATTGCGACCCGGGGATATGGTGATTGGTCATGTCCGCCCGCCCCGGGAATCCGAACGGCATTATGGCTTGCTCAAAGTTGAATCGATCAACGGTGTATCGCCTGATGAAGCTCGAAAGAGACCACGGTTTGAAAAACTCACGCCAATCTTCCCGGACCAACGGTTCGACCTGGAATATGACCCCAAGGTCCTTTCTACAAGAATCATTAACTTAATTGCACCGATCGGCCGCGGTCAACGCGGGATGATCGTCTCTCCCCCAAAAGCCGGTAAAACAACCATATTAAAAGAAATCGCCAACGCCATTTTTGCTAACCACCCTGACGTTCGCCAAATTATGTCCCTGATCGGTGAACGGCCGGAAGAAGTGACCGATATGGACCG
>DPKV01000243.1:4986-5115 GCA_003542325.1 Anaerolineaceae bacterium | reverse complement strand
GAAGCAGACTGATGAGGTGGAACAAAGGGGATAATTTCACCTCATCCAGCACCCAATGAATGTTTCACTTTACAAAAGCCCATTGGGTGGGTCGCTACTCTATCACTATTCCCTCACCAACACCGACAC
>DPKV01000243.1:4746-4952 GCA_003542325.1 Anaerolineaceae bacterium | reverse complement strand
CTGCAATATCTTCTTCACGTCCCGCGCCAGGGTGGCTTTTCTTAAGGCTTCTCCTGAAGCGTAGCGGAACACCCGAAGGGTGTGAGGGGAAGCTGTCTGCGAAGCAGACTGATGAGGTGGAACAAGATCAATAATATCACCTCATTTGGCACTTCGTGCCACCTTCCCCTGGTCCCCTTCGGGGGCATCGTCGCTTCGCTCCTCGA
>DPKV01000243.1:0-4674 GCA_003542325.1 Anaerolineaceae bacterium | reverse complement strand
GCCCCGTCTGCGGGAACAGATCAAATGGCGTGACCGACTCCCACCGATACCCCCTCTGCAATATCTTCTTCACGTCCCGCGCCAGGGTGGCGGGATCGCAGGAGATATAGGCGATCTGCCTGGGCATCAGTTTCCCCAAAGCGTCATGTACCGCGGGGGCCAGGCCGGCGCGCGGCGGGTCCATGACGAGGATGTCCACCGGCTCTTCCAGGGCGGGGAGGACTTCTTCGGCTTCGGCTTCATATAACGCCACATTGTCAAACTCATCCAGGTTCACGGCAAAATCGAAGCAGGAGGAACCCGCGCTCTCGACTGCGGTGAGCTGCCGGACGCGGGGCGCAAGGAAGGCGCTGAACAGCCCGGCCCCGGCGTACAGCTCCACCAGGTTCGGTTCCCCTGAAAAGTCGAGGTGATCGAGCAGGTGCTGGACCATCTTCCCGGCCATGGCGGTGTTCACCTGGAAAAAGGACCGGGCGGAGACCTGGAAGTCCCGGCCGAGCAGGTTGAAGGTCAGGTGGTCATCGCCCGCCAGCACCGTCAGCCGGGCGTCGGGGGGTGTATAGACAGCGGAGACGGGGATGTCCACCTCAAATTCAGGCGCTTTCGGGTCTTCGCCTTCCATGATGAGCATGATTTCCTCATAAGTGTCCTGGCGAATGCCCAGCCGGAAGACGCCGGCCTCCTCCCCCAGTTCAAGCTGGGGCCAGAGGGCGTTGATACCCTCTTCGGGGAGGTGGCATTCCTGGATCTGCAGCAGGTGTTCCCCGTCGACGTGGATATAGCCCAGCTCGCCGTATTGGCCGACCTGGAACTGGACGGTGTTGCGGTAGTGCCAGGGCGTGGGTGAAGGGACGATGGGCTGCAGGGGTGGGTCTTCGACTTTGGCGATCCGGGCGAACTGGTCGCGCAGGATGGTTTCCTTGACTGCCAGTTGTTTCGTATAGTCGAGGTGCTGATACTGGCAGCCGCCGCATTCGGTGAAATGGACACAGCGGGGTTCGATCCGGTCAGGAGAGGGTTCGATCACTTTCACCGGCAAGCCGCGGGCAAAGCGGGGTTTTTCTTCCGCGATTTCGATCATGACAAGCTCATCCGGCAGGACAAATGGGACAAATACGGCGCGCCCGTCGGGCAGCCGGCCCAGGCCGTCGCCGCCGTACACCAGTTTTTCGATTCTCACCTGAAACGTCTCTGCCATGATCTGAGCTTCTCTCTATTGGGAGGGTTAGAAAGAAGGCCCGGCCAGGTTGACCTGGAACGCCGGGCCTTTCACATTCAAAAGGATAGGGTGTGGATTACATTTTCTCGAGGAAGGTCTCAAAGGCTTCCAGGAGTTCGTCCACGTGGTGCATCCGGGTTTCGCCCATGTGTGCGATCCGGAAGGTTTTATTCTTCAATGACCCGTAACCATTGGCGATTCGCATGCCTTTGGTCAGGAGGAAGGCGTTGAACGCGGCGATATCCACTTCACGGGTGTTCCTGATGGTGGATACGGTTTGGGAGCGGTAGCCTTCCGGCGCAAGGGGTTCCATGCCGTTTTCCAGCGCCCAGGTCTGCACCCGTTCAGCCATGGCTGAATGCCGGGCAAAGCGGGCTTCCAGGCCTTCCGCCAGGATCTTATCCAGTTCGACGTCCAATGCCCACAGGAGGGACATGGCCGGCGTCATGGAAGTGGAGTTCTTGATGCGGTGCTTTTCCCACAGCAGGAGGTCAAAATACCAACCGCGGTTTTGGACGGTCTCTGCTTTCTGGATCGCCCGGTCGGTGACGGCGGCGAAGGAAATGCCCGGGGGCAGCGCCAAACATTTTTGCGATGAGGTCAGGGTGAAATCAAGACCCCAGGCATCGGTTTCGATCTTTGCGCCGCCGAGGGAGGAGACCGCATCGACCAGGATCAGGGTGTCGGGGCTGAGTTCGTGGACGACGGCTGCGAGGTCCTTGAGGGGGTTCATCACACCGGTGGAGGTCTCGTTATGAACGATGGTAACCGCTTCATAGTGCTTCTGTTTGAGGGCGTCTGCCAGCATCTCAGGCAGGATAGGCTCACCCCAGGTGGCATCCAGCCGGTCGGCCTGTTTGCCGTTGCTGACAGCAACATCGTACCAGCGTTCGCTGAAAGCGCCGTTAACGCAGGACAGCACATCTTTTTGAGCCAGGTTGCGAATGCCGGCCTCCTGCATACCCGAGCCGGTATTGGGGGGTTGGAAAACACGGTTTTCGGTCAGGAAGACCTGTTTTAGTTTGGCTTCCGTTCCCCTGAAGAACGCTTCGAATTCTTTGGACCGGTGGGGGATCATCGGTTTGGTCTGGGCTTCAAGGACATCCGGATCAACATCCACTGGGCCAGGGACAAACATATGAGACATAAATGGCTCCTTGTACAAATTGACTAGAGGCGAATCCTACCGTTGTTAATCGTAACATGAGGGGGGATTGCTGACAAGGATAAGGATGGGGATGGTGGCAGGGCAATCGCAAAATGCACCCAAGAGATTTCTGCGTGCCATTGTCAATAAGCAACCCTATCCCCAGCCCTTCCCCTATACCCTCCGGGTATTCCGCTTCGCTCCAGGGGAAGGGTGCCTGAANNTGGAGTGTAAGGAATTTAAAAAGCTTAAATAAATGACTTTGCGATTGCCCTGATGGGGATGGTGGATGGGATAAGATGGATGGTTGATATGTCACGATGCAGGAAATCAATTTGATAAAGATGAAAGTTGTTGGTAGTCCCATAGAATTATCAGGAAAGAACTCTTCGATGGAAATAATATTGAATGTTCGAGAAATTGTTGCTATAATCGAATTAAATCTCCCTTTTCATCGCAACAATCAAATTCCATTTTTGTCAAATTTCTCAATTTGAGAAAGGAAAGAAAATGGTCCATAAGAGTAAACGCTCATTTGGGGTTGTCTTTTTCGTGTTCCTGATGATCCTGGTGTCTATTCCGATTCTTGCGGCGTCATCGGAACCCATCCGTTCGGTATATTACGTCACGAATACGCTTAGTTCTGGCGCAGGATCATTGCGGCAGGCCTTGCTGGATGCAAACAACTACGCCGGTAAAGATTATATCTATTTCAATATCCCCGAATCCGACTCAGGCTACAATTCGTCGTTAGGTGTCTGGTTTATTCATCTGACAACAGTGCTTCCAATGCTGGAAGATGGGAACGGCGTGGTGATTGATGGTTCTACCCAACCCGGAACCCATGCCTATCTGCCGGGTATCATCATTGACGCTTCGGCGCTGACTGCCGGAACCGAAATATTCACAATTATCAGCAACTTGAACAAAATAAACCATCTTGGGTTGGTAAGCAGCCAGGGAAACAGCATCGAACTGGATTCGGATGTGGATTACAACATCATCAGCGAAAACCAAATCTTTAATTCAAATGGGCATGGCATCTTTTTGCATGCGGGCGATGACCACACCTCAATCGTTGACAATCAAATCTGCGGGCATAAAGGCGATGGGATCTATATTGAGAACTCCGGTGCATCCTTTATCTCGGGAAATGTAATCGGCATACAACCTTCTTATATGCCATCGGTGCTTAAAAATGAAGATAATGGGATAAGCTGCGTTGGCTGTTATGACAGCATAATCCAGGAGAATACGATCAGCGGTAATTTGGGAAATGGCGTTTATTTTTCCAATGCAAGCGATAACCTGCTGGAAGATAACAGGATCGGCCTTAGCGAAGATGGCCTGACTGCTATCGGTAACGCTAAATATGGCGTATTACTTGAAAACAACAGCGCTAATAATGACATCTTCGAAAATTGGATATCCGGCAACACACAGGATGGTATCCGCCTGACGGGGTCCGGAACAAGCAACAATCATATTGAAAAAAACAAAATCGGTTTGGGATTGGGCGGCTCTTTACCGAATGGACAGCATGGTATCGGAATTTACACTGAAGCCAGCGGGAACTATGTAGGGAGCCTAAGCGATCCACAGCGATATAACATCATAACCTCAAATGGGTGGAGCGGGGTCGTGGTTGTGAATTCTTCGGTGGGGAGCAATTTTATTTTTGACAATTATATTTTATACAACCAGTATTACGGCGTACATATTAATAACAGTTACGACAACTTCATCGGGAGCAATACCATCAACGGAAACGGCATTGCAGGGATGTATGCCGGGGTGCGGATCGAAGGAAGCGCTTCTTTGAGTAATAACATCTCGATGAACAGTATTTCTCAAAATACCGGCCTTGGTATCCAGCTTGTTTCCGGGGGGAACGCGGAGCTTGCCGCTCCGGTGATTTCATCTGCAACATGTAACACTGTTGTTGGAACGACCTGTCCAAACTGCACGGTACAAATCTATTCAGATGAGGAAGATGAGGGGAGGGTTTTTGAAATATCAACAAATGCAAATGCCAGTGGAGATTTCACGTACACGGATTACATGGGGTTCACAGGCCCTAATTTTACGGCGATAACATTTGACTCAGATGGCAATACCAGTCAATTTTCTGCACCAATGGCAGGCTGCCTAAGAATCTTCTTTCCTCTGGTGAAGAAATAACCGGATATTCCCTTGATTTTTCTCCCCCCACACTGTATAATGCTATGACTTCGGGCGGTTAGCTCAGTTGGTTAGAGCGTCGCGTTGACATCGCGGAGGCCGTAGGTTCGAGCCCTATACCGCCCAC
>DPKV01000225.1 GCA_003542325.1 Anaerolineaceae bacterium | reverse complement strand
GTTTCTTCACCGCAAACAAAAGCGCCTGCGCCCATGCGGACTTCCAAATCAAAGGAAAAGCCGGTGCCGAGGATATTTTCACCCAGCAATCCCAGGCTGCGGGCCTGCTCAATGGCGATTTTCATGGTTCGGACCGCAATGGGGTATTCAGCCCGGCAGTAGATATAGCCCTGGTGGGAACCGGCGGCATAGGCGCCGATGATCATGCCTTCCACAACGGAGTGGGGATCGCCCTCAAGCACGCGCCGGTTGGCAAACGCACCTGGATCGCCTTCATCTGCATTGCAGATCATAAATTTCTGTTCGCCCTCAGCCGCACGGATAAAGCGCCATTTCAACCCGGTGGGGAAGCCGGCGCCGCCCCGACCGCGCAGGCCGGAATCGAGAACGATTTGAATGGTCTCTTCCGGAGTCATTTCCGTCAGGACTTTACCTAATGCCAGGTATCCGTCCCTGGCAATATATTCTTCAATATTCAGAGGATCGATCTCACCAATATTTTTCAGGACGATGCGCTGCTCTTTGGCCTTGGGAGCGGAGAGTTCTTCATCTTTATCTTCCGCAGCTTCCCTGAAATATTGTGTGGCAACACGACCCTTGATGAATTGTTCTTCAACCAGGAAGGGAATATCCGCGAGCGTCAGATTGGCATAGTGAACGGCTTCGGGGTAGACCATCAGATCTGGGCCTTCGGTTTCAGGATCGCCGATCCGAGAGGTTTCCAATACCTCCACCTCGTCAACGAGGCCTTGTTTGACCAGTTCATCTTGTAATGCGTCAATCAGCGTGTATGCGCCTTTCTGAACGCATACCGGGTCAATGGAAACAAGTACATGTGAACGGAAATAAGCCATGAAATTACCTTCTAAAATGTGCAAATGCTATAAATTATTCTTTAATTTGATATTCTGTGATGATTTCACCGCCGACAACATGTTCTTTCATAATGCGTTTAGCCATGTCGGGGGAGACTTTGCCATAGGTGACCTTTTCCTGACCTGCCAGAATGACCTGGACAATGGGTTCAAAGGAGTCAAGACCGATATTACCGGTTTGGCGGACAACGATATCACTCAGGTTTTCAGCTTCGATCATATCCAGGATTGCCTTGAGGGTCTCACGTGCGCCGGCAGCAATACCCACCGTGCCCATTCCGACGATCACTTCCGACTTTCCGGCTGTTTCTTTAAGCTGTTGCTTCTTTAAGGCTTCTTCACGAATTTTCTTCAAGTCATCTAATGATTTTACTGTAGGCATGTTTTTCTCCTATGTTTATTGGCGGTGGTCAATTGCATGTGATGCTTTTTGGCGGGTGTCGGCGATGCCTTCCTCGATCATTTCACGAATAAACCGCATCACTGCCGGTTCCGTCAGAGAGACACCTGCCAAAGCTTCCTTGACGGGTTCGTCATCAAATTCAAAGGTCTCATCATTCATCCGATATTCAAAAAGCCAGTGAACGTCGGGTGTTCCTAAGATCAGTGTTAATAAGGTGCTGCAAAGGTCGCCCAGAGGCATTCGGTCGATGTGGCTGTGTTTGAAAAAGACGGTCACAGTTGTGCCCACACCGGGTTCTGATTGGATATTCAGGCTGCCCTCGCAGGCCTCGGCTGCTGCTTTGAAGAAAGGCAGCCCCAAACCAACCTTGCGAGTTGTCCGGGAGGTCACGAACGGGTCCGTGATCCTGGCCAGTGTTGCTATATCCATGCCCCTGCCATTATCCTCAATGATGATCCGGAGCAGATCGTCTTTCAGATTTTCGTTGACCGAAACCTTGATCCGAGTCGCTCCAGCCGAGATGCTGTTTTCAGCGATATCGAGGATATGCAGGGCCAGTTCTCGCAAATTACTCTTCCTGTGCTTTGATGTCCTGGATAACTTTGGGGAAGCGGTTCGGCTTTGTGCGTCCCATAACCTCGTCATCCACCACGATTACCGGGGCTTGGCTGCAGGCGCCAACGCAGCGGCAAAGCTCCAATGTGATCAGACCATCTTCGGTTGTTTCACCGGGTTCGATCCCCAGAACCTGCTTGGCTTTTTCGATAATTTGACCGATGCCGCCAACGTAGCAGGCTGTGCCAATGCAGAATTTGATGGTGTGTTTGCCGCGGGGAGTGGTGGTAAAGAAAGAGTAGAAAGACACAACGCCATGGATTCTGCTGATGGGTTCGTCTAATTTCCTGGCGACATAGACCTGCATGGCTGGCGAAATATAGCCAATTGCTTCCTGCAGGCTGTTCAATACAACCATGGTCGAGCCTGGAATGCCCTTATTCTCTTCAAGAATCTGGTCAATGAGGGTTCGTTGTTCGGGATTTTCCAGCGGTTCAGCACCGGGGATTTTTTCGATAGTCGATAACATCTGGTACTAACTCCAATAATATTAGTCTTGGTAAGTGGCGCGATACAATTCCGATTGTGAAAATTACCACAAATGAGTTTAATCCCGCTTGCAAACCTGGTCAATGTCCAAATGTCATGTTTAAGGTTGAGAATCGTCAAAACCGGGTTTTAGGCAAAATTGTCTGCCTTTTTCACCTTTAAATGCCATTTTTAACTCATTAATGGTGGGCTCATTGAGTAAAAATTGATTGATGCCTAAGAAATCATCCAGGAAATGAACATCGCCGCTCTGGATGAGGGGGTATTGTTGTAACTGCGGGTAGTCCTGCCTGGCCTGTTCCGGGGTGATATGACGGGAAATTTCCAGCGCTATGAGGTCCAGATCGGTCGGTACAAAGCCGAGGTGGTAGATCAATCCGAAAGCCTGCCGGTTGACATGGGCCGGGATGAATAACCCACCCAGGTTCCGGACGGCATGGAAAGCTTCTTCAATGCTGAGCTTGGCGGAAGTGATCAGCAATTGTTCTTTTCGACGGATAAAATCCCCGGTGCTGTCCACCACAAACTGCTCCCCAAAGAATTCAACATTGTTCTGAATGGGGGGTAATGACCGGTCAACAAGGGCCTGGAGTTCCCCCAGTTGTTCCAGGGTATCAAACAAACACAGACAGTGGACTTCCTCTTCGGTTTGGAGTTCCATACCGGGAAGGACGGTCAGGTCTTTGTCCCGTGCCGCCTCAATCACAGCGGAGACATTGTCGCCTGCGTTGTGGTCGGTGATTGCGATGAGGTTCAGCCCCAGCTCGACCGCTTTACGAACGATCAGCGGGGGAATCATTTCAATCCCCGCACAAGGCGAGAGGACGGTATGGATGTGCAGTTCCGCCTGATATTTCTTCAAGTTAAATGGTATCCGGCCTGGGATTTCATTTTTGGGCTGCGGGCAGCCCCATTTCCCATAATTTTCCGTTGACATAAAAATTCGGTTGAGGACAGGAAAGGAGTGTGACGCCCTTTTCGTTTGCCTGGACAATCGTCTCCGGTTCCGGCTGTGCGTCCTCGGTGATGATGACGGCTGCGAGGTCCAGCAGGGCAGCGACGGCCACGATATTCCCGTGGGCCATGAGTGTCACCCACAAGCCTTCAGGCTCTGCGCCTGTCATGACGCAGCTCAGCAGGTCTGAACAATATCCGCTGGTGACGTTCATGGCTGTGAAATCTTTCGGCTCGGTGAGGAGTTTTAGGTCAAGGGACTGGATGATCTGGTTGAGGTTCATAAGGTTACATCCTGAGAAAAATAAATGGATTACCCAATGGTATTGGGGTTGTGGTCGGTACTCTCCAAATAGAGGATCATAAATAAGTTCGTGCCCCGCTCTTTGGAAGAGATCAATTTCATCTCGTCCACGCATCGCTTGATATTGACCAGCCCCATCCCTGCGCCAAAGCCCATCTCCCGGACTTCGTTGGTGGCAGTGGAATAACCGGGTTTCATGGCCAATTCAACATCCTCAATGCCAGGGCCGTCATCATAGGCTTCCATGGTGATCTTATGCGGCTCGATTTCCGCCCGGATGGTGCCGCCGTGGTTGGTGTGGATGATTAGGTTCATCTCAGCTTCGTAGATGGCGATCCCACACCGCCGGGCAATTTGCGGTGATGCGCCCAGCCGCAGTAGAGCGCGCTTGATATTGCTGGAGGCGTTCCCACCGTGGACGAAATCACCTTTTTTGATACTGTACCGCAGGATCAGACTGGTCCGTGCTGAGACGATGTCTTCAAAGAGGTGGCTGGCCCGATAGCGGATCAATTCCTCAGCCTGGTAATCGCGCTGAAGCGCATTTAACAGACCATTGGTAATATCTCCTTTGGTGATGATCCCAACCAGCTCGTCCGATTCATTGAGAACGGGTAAGCGGCCAAAATTCGTTTGATAAAAAGTCTTGAGTGCCTCCACGACAGGATCGAATTCGCGGATGACCACCAGGTCTGTGGTCATGTATTCCCGCACTGAGGCAGTGAGATTACTCTCCCTTAAGGCATGGATGAGGTCCTCAATGCTCAGGATTCCGAGCAGCTTGCCGCCGGACGTGACCGGCGCGCCGGAGATACGTTCCATCTGGAATGTATCCAGGGCAACTTCCATCACGGTGTCGGGTTCGAGGCAAAAGACATTCTTGGTCATCACCTCGCGAATGCGCAGTTCATACGCCAGTTCTTCGACTCTGGTGATGTTTTCAGCGTTTTCGTCTGAGATCAGGGGGCTTTTGGCAGCCATGGGTTACCTATTCCCTTATGATGAGGAGCAGTCTTCCTCAGTCTTAACTTCCAGACTGATCAGACCGGCGGCATAGAGCAAACCGCAAGCCTCAAAAAGGCCATGGCGGGTTGTGATCAGGGGGATGTCTTCTTCGTTAGCCAGGAGGATGGTTTCCTGGGCGGGATGTTTACCGCGAACAAATATGATAGCCCGGATATCGGCGATTTGAGCCGTCCGGACGACCTGGGGATTACACAATCCGGTCAACAACGCAGCTTCGGGTTGGATGGATGCCAGGACATCGCTCATCAGGTCTGCGCCCATCGCACCGGCGACCTCACGCCCGTTGAGACTGGCATCCGTTAAAATTTCCCCGTCAATGATTTTGACCAGTTCATTAATTTCCATAAATGCTTTCGCCTTTATAACTTTATTGTGTCACTATTTTATCGTATATTTCGTATCTTCCCAGATGTAATTCTTCCTGATTTTGACAATTAGTTCAAATGGAAGTGTTATACTAGGACAAAACACCAATTATTGAGGAAGTTATGGCAGAGATCGTACACAGTGTAAAAGGCACCCGGGATTTTTATCCGGAGGATATGGCCGTGAGACGGTGGATGTTTGACATCATCCGGAACGTCTCCACGCGGTTTGGATACCAGGAATATGATGGGCCGTGTCTGGAGTTCATTGACCTGTATGCCGCCAAATCCGGCGAGGAGCTGGTCAAGGAGCAATCCTTTGTTTTCAAATCCCGCGGTGGCGAAGATTTGACCCTGCGCCCGGAATTGACTCCCACCCTGGCCCGGATGGTTGCCCAAAAACAATTTGAACTGCCTTTGCCCCTGCGCTGGTGGTCGATCGGTCCCATGTGGCGTTATGAGAAACCGCAGCGCGGCCGCACCCGGGAGTTTTTCCAATGGAACATTGACCTGATCGGCACGGAGAGTGTCGCCGCGGACGCCGAGATCGTGGCTGTAGCGGCAACTTTCCTGAAAGAGACAGGCTTGAAGCCGGAGCAGGTGCGGATCTATGTGAACAACCGTCGTTTAATGGATGCTGCGTTCTCCCGGTTGGAAATCGCAAAAGACTTGCGGCCAAAGGTCTTTAAAGTCGTCGATAAAGTGGATAAGCTCTCTCCACAGGCCTGGCGGGCTGAAGCATTTGATAACGGGCTGAATGAGATCCAGGTGGATGGCCTGACGGAGGTATTAAATAATGAAAACCTTTGGCAGGAATCGGAGGAACTGGTTGAATTCTTTGATCTGATCCGCACGTTTGGGGTGCAAGACTACATTACTTTTAATCCGAAGATCATCCGCGGGCTGGATTACTACACCGGTACCGTGTTCGAGGCCTTTGAACTGGGCGGAAAGTCCCGCGCCGTTCTGGGCGGGGGGCGTTACGACAACCTGGTGGGGGATGTGGGCGGCAACCGGCTGCCCGGCGTAGGTTTTGCGATGGGGGACGTCGTGGTCGAACTCGTCCTGCGGGATGCGGGTGTGATCCCGGATGGTTTGGGTGACAATCCGCAGGTACTCGTGACC
>DPKV01000143.1 GCA_003542325.1 Anaerolineaceae bacterium | reverse complement strand
CACCACCCTTTACACCTCCGCCACACCGGCAGCCTACGAAATGCAGAAGGCCGACCAGGTGGTGCAGCAGATCATCCGCCCGACCGGCCTCGTGGACCCGGAAGTGATCGTGCGCCCGACCGAGGGGCAGGTGGACAACCTGGTCGCAGAAATCAACAAACGCCTGGAAAACGGCGAGCGGACTCTGGTCACGACCCTGACCAAGCGGATGGCGGAAGACCTTGCGGATTACCTGCTGGAATTGGGCTTGAAGGTGCATTACCTGCACTCCGAGGTGGACACGCTGGAACGGATTGGCATCCTGCGTGACCTGCGGCTGGGCGTGTTTGACGTGGTGGTGGGGATCAACCTGCTGAGGGAGGGACTGGACCTGCCGGAAGTGTCACTGGTGGCGATATTGGACGCGGACAAACAGGGTTTCCTGCGGTCCGGGACGGCGCTGATCCAGACGATCGGCCGGGCAGCGCGGCACGTGCACGGGCAGGTGATCATGTACGGCGACCAGATCACGGACGCGATGAAACTGGCGATTGATGAGACGAACCGCCGCCGGGCAATCCAGGAGGCGTATAACAGGGAACATCACATCGAGCCGGCCAGCGTGGTGAAGTCCGTCCGCGACCTGACGGACCGGCTGGCGCGGGACGTGGGGGTTGAGGAAGGCGAAGCCGGGCTGCGCGGCAAAGCCGGCAAGCTGGAGCAGAAGGAACTGGCGCGGATGATCTCGGAGTTGGAGAACCAGATGAAGGCGGCGGCGAAGGAGCTGGCGTTCGAGCGGGCGGCGATGCTGCGCGACCAGGTCTATGAACTGCGGAACATGTTGGCGGACGAGTCCGACCTGCCGCCGTGGAAGAAGGTGCGGCTGCTGACGGGGGAGGGGTGAGGAAGTCTTTGTCATTGCGAGCGGAGCGAAGCAATCCGAGATTCACACTATACAAAGTCGTTCCAAGTCGAAATAGGATGAAATAAAATTCAGGATGATATAACATGCAGGCGTATTTTGTTTATATCCTTACAAACAGAAACAACACAACGCTATACACCGGTGTGACAAATAACCTTTATCTCAGAGTGAAGCAACATAAATCCGGAAAAGGCAGTAAATTTACATCGAAATATCATACAACTAAACTTGTATATTATGAGGTTTTTGATGATGTTTATGCTGCCTTAAATCGGGAGAAACAGATAAAAGGGGGATCTAGAAAAAAGAAAATTGACTTGGTGAATGAGGATAATCCGGCATGGATTGATTTGTTTCCGGAATTGTGAGGTTGAGGTTGTTTATGACTCCGCTTCGCTTCGGGTACTTCGTCGCTTCGCTCGCAATGACAAGATGGCGAGGCATGCCTCGCCCTTACGAATTAATAACCGGTGGGTAAAACGGAAAAACGTGTGTGTTCCCCCCTGGCATTTGAAAAATCGACCTTCACATCTTCCACAAACGCGCTGACGGGGCCGCGGCGGAGCTGGATGAGGAAGCCGTTGAGGGCTTCGTGGTCACCTTCCGCCAGGACTTCCACCCGGCCGTCGTGCAGGTTGCGCACCCAGCCGGTGAGGTGGCGGTCATTGGCGGCCTGCATAACGAAATAACGAAAGCCGACGCCCTGAACGCTGCCGCTGACGTAAGCGTGAAGGCGAAGATTTGGGGGTTCAGACATAGTGGTGCACTCTTGAGGTAAGTGTAAATATTTGTCAAATGAGAGCTATTATTGCGGGCTACTCCCTTCGGGAGGCAGGCAGTCCGCGCTCCAGAAATTGAGTACTCTTTTTATCAGTCCTCGTACCCGTCGTACTCGTCGTCATAATCGTCATCCAAGTCATCGTCGTCGTCTTTGTCGAACCAGTCATCGTCATCCTCATCGTCTTCAAGGTCGTCTTCGTCAATGACCAGCAGGTCAAACATATTGGTTTGTTCGGTGAAGTCGAGGTTTTCGAGCGCTTCTTCGAGGAACTGGACCTCGCTGTCATCCTCAGCCTCATCAATGCTGGATTCGATCAATTTGCGGACGCCCTGGCCGCCGATCTTGGAGAGCGCCCAGATGGCTGCAAAGTAGAGGTCTTCATCGTCGGTGCCTTCTTCGATCAAGTCGAACAGGGGGTCGCGGGCAGCGGACAGTTCCAGTTCGCCGGCGGCGCGGATGGCTTCATAACGGACAAGGTTGTCGGGGTGGTCGAACATGCGCAGGACGGCCTTGGCCCAGCGCTGGTCGTAGGAGCGGCCCATGGCGCACAGGGCGGATTGGAGCCATTCCTCATCGTTGGTGTCGTAGGCCTGCTGGATGTAACCGGGCAGGTCCGGGTGGCTGACGTAACCCAGGGATTCCAACGCCCGGCGGCGGACCAGACGGTCATCGTTGCCGAGGTGGACTTTGATCAGGGCATCGAGTATGGTCTGGAAAGTCGTTTCGCAGATCTCTTCCATTTCGCCCTGATAGACGAATATTCCCAGGCCGGTGGCAGCCGCCGCACGGACAATCGATTCTGGGTCTTTTTCCAAAATGTCCAGCAGTTTATGGGCCATTTTCTCGTCTTCGGATTGCCAGAGCAGACGGATGGCTGTGGCGCGGGCGAGGGGATCTTCGTCTTTCAGGCACATGGCGGCGACATGATCAAAGAAGAGGATCGTGTCCGCTTCGGCCAGGTTTTCCATGTCTTCCAGCAATCCCCGCCGTCTTTCGGTCCAAACCTTCGGCCAGACTTTTTCCAGTGAGCGCAGGTCTTCACGGGTGATATCAGAGAAGAAATAAAGCATTTGGGACGGGAACGGCGCGCTTTTATCCAGAAGGGAATTTTTGATCTCTTCAAATGTGAAGGATTTTTCGTAGGGTGAGTCCATTTCCATTCTCTCCGGAAAAAGGTCAGGGTAAGACAATGGGGTTGGTAAAGTCGAGGACGGTAACGAAGACCATCAGACCGATTAATAACATGAAGCAGACCGTATTGACGGCGTTTTGCCATTTTTGGGGGATACGCTTCTTAAAAAGCAGTTCGGGAAGGGTGAAGAGTATCCGGCCGCCATCCAGGGCGGGGATGGGCAGCAGGTTCGCGATTCCCAACGAGATTGAGATGTTGGCAATGATGGAAAGCGTATTGATGGGCAGGGGCTCCGCCGTAGTCAGGGTGGATTCGGTGTCCTGCTCCACCGCCCAGGTGTAGACATCAAAGATGCCTTTATAGCCGATGGGACGGGCTAGGGCCGGGTCAACCGCGCCGCTGATCAGACGGCCGGGCAGCAGAATCGTTTCTTTAATGATCAGTCCCGTGGATTGGAAAGCATAGCCGACCGACTGGAAGAAGGGCATCGGCTTGAGGGGGTTGGTAAGCCCGATTCCCATCGCGCCTTCCCCCGCCGGAGGATCGACTCTGGGAATGAGATTCATCGTGACCGTTTCGCCTTCGCGGTCCACGACCACCGTGATTTCCTGACCGACGTGAGCGTTAATAACTTCAATCAAATGCTCAATGCCTGTGATCCGGATATCATTTACAGTGGTGACGATATCACCCACTTCGAAACCTGCGGCGAGTGCCGGGGAACCTTCGGAGACCTGGCTGACCAGCGCCTGATCGGAAGCCGGGACACCCATGGCGGAAAAGATGACGATCAGGATGATGAGACCGATGATGAAATTCATCAATGGGCCGGAGAAGAGGATGATCAACCGTTTCCAGGCCGGAGCCAGGGCCATGCCGTCTTCAATGGTTTCATCGCCTTCGCCGTGGATATGGACAAAACCGCCGAAGGGAATCCAGTTGAGGGTGATCTCAGTGCCTTTCCATTCGCCAATTTTCGCCAACCGGGGAGGGTAGCCAAAGCCGAATTCCTCCACAGGGATGCCGACGGCTCGGGATGCCAGGAAATGCCCGGCTTCATGGAAGAAGATCAACAGCCCCATGATGAGAACAACCTGTAAGATCATTAGTACGATGCTCATAGTTTTTCCTTAATAACCTGTGAGGGCCTTCCATTCACAGGAAAATGTTTTGAATATTATCAGTGGCTATTATACCTTCTGTGGGTCGGAATGCGAATCAACCCCGAGCAGGTGGGCCGGCCCGGCCGGCGCTCCCCTGAGGACTTCTTTAACGCCGGGGAACTGCCGCAGACGGGTCAGGATTTCCGGGAGTGCTTCCGGCAGGCAGAGGATGTGAACATTTGGCCCGGCATCCACAGTGGCTGCGACGGGGAGATTTTCAGAAGGCCGCCAATCCCGGACAGCCTTGAGGATTTCCAGGGTCTGCGCCTGCCAGTAGTAGAGGGGCGGCTCGGAGGTCATCATCACAGCGTGCATCAGGTTGCTGTCCAGTTCCATGACTGCAGCCAGGGCATCAAAATCACGCTGCAGGATGGCTTGCCGGCAGACAGACAGGCGTGCTTCTGCCTGTGCAAGACGGGCAG
>DPKV01000146.1 GCA_003542325.1 Anaerolineaceae bacterium | reverse complement strand
GGGTGTTCCCTTGCCCTATATCCTGGGTGAATGGGAATTTTTCGGTCGGCAGTTCGAAGTTAATTCCTCTGTCCTGATTCCCCGGCCGGAAACCGAGCTGCTTGTTGAGCGGGCAATCCAATCCGCAGCAACCTTTGACCATCCTCTCATCGCAGATGTCGGCTGCGGTTCCGGCATCATTGGCATTTCTCTCGCTACGGCTCTGCCCCAGGCCAGAATTGTGGCGCTGGATCTGTCCCGCCCGGCTCTGGAAGTTGCCCGGCGAAATGCGGTCCGGCATCAGGTGAAGCTGGACCTCCTCCAATCCAATCTCCTCCAGCCGCTAAGCGGGGCTTTTCATCTGATCTGCGCCAACCTCCCTTACATCCCAACAGATGTCCTCGATAACCTGGATGTCACCCGGTGGGAACCCCGCCTGGCGCTGAATGGTGGTGGGTCAGGGTTGGTCGTAATCAGGAGATTATTGGCGCAGGCGCAGACACAGCTCGCCCCTGGTGGTATCCTCCTGCTGGAAATTGAAGCCACTTTGGGACAGAAAGCCCGAAACATGGCTAAAACAGCCTTCCCCACCGCAGACATCCAGTTATTTTCAGATCTGGCAGGAAAAGACCGACTGATTAAAGTGGAAAACCACTGAGAATTGATGCGATTTGCGGTTAAAATGGGGGAAACAAAACAATCGAAAGTCGTTCCATGACAAAAACCTTTCTATTGCCCATAAACGACCCGGAAGCTATCCCTGCTGCCGTCAAAATCATCCGCAAGGGCGGGTTGATCGCCTTCCCGACGGACACAGTTTATGGCGTTGCCGCGGACCCCTTCAATCCGAAGGCCTTGCAGAAAATCTACGCTGCAAAGCAACGCCCCGATGAAAAAGCGCTTCCGGCTCTCATCGGGGGTTTGGATCAGTTGGGGCAACTGGTCGCCACTGTCAACCGTTCAGTTTACAAAATCGCTTTGACGTTTTGGCCCGGAGCGCTCACCCTGATCCTCCCCAAGCGGGCGGATGTTCCTGTGGAGTTGTCCCCCTATCCCACGATCGGGATCCGGATGCCCAACCTTGCCTTCACGCTGGCTCTCCTGAAACAAACCGGCCCACTCGCCGCCACCTCAGCCAACAGCTCCGGCGCACCCAACCCCACCACAGCGGACGACGTCCTCACCCAACTCGGCGGCGAAATCGACCTGATCCTGGATGGCGGCGCGACAGCCGGTTCAACGGCTTCAACCGTTGTTGATCTCACGGAAGCGGAAATTAAAATCCTGCGGGAAGGTCCCATCAGCCTTTCCGATATCCAAAAATGCATCTCCGAGGAGTAACCATGCAGACGATCACCATCGCGCCAACATTATCCATCGACCCCTCAACCGGTTCTCTGACCTTTCAATCAGAGCAAAACCCCAATTGTAAACTGCAATCGCACTTCAACGTGTCAGTGAAAATCAACGGTCAGCCCGTAGACCTCCTCCCCGATTCATGGGAGATCCTTGAGCAGGACAAACCAGTTAAACGCCGATCACCCTCTGGCACCACCGCGCAAACCCGGCTGCTACTCTCTACGGTTCATCCCGGTGTCACGGTGGCTCTCTGGCTGGGGGTTACCGGGGACAATTCGATCACCTTCCTGCAAATGCAAATCCATAATGACAGCGCGGACACCCTGGTCCTGGAGCAAATGACACTTATGAATACCGTTCCGGGAAGTTTGTCCCTTGGTGAAGGTGGAACGGTCCCAGACCTCACTTTTTACAGTCACGGCTGGCAGTCCTGGTCGAGCACAAGCGCAATCAGGCAGGGTGAAAAGCAGCACACCTCAATCCTCAAACGCTTCCAAAATCCGATGGTCGTCAACCCCGGGACGCCGCAGCCAAAAGACCGGGACCATTTCACCGGGGATATGTTTGGCCTGCTGGGAGATCTGGGCAGTCAAGCAGGCTTGCTGGTGGGATTCCTTTCCCAAAAGCAGCAATACGGCAGCCTGGAGGCCCGGCTTTCCCCAAAGGCATCCCTTAAGGTTTGGGCGAATGGTGACCAGGTCCACCTTTTACCTGACGCGGAAGTCATAACCGATCCGTTGTGGGTCTCGTTTGTTGACTTGGGTCAACCAGATCCGCTGGAAAGCTACCTGGATGCCGTCGCTCTCGAACATGAAATCCTTTCCAACTCCCCTGTCCCGGTGGGTTGGTGTTCGTGGTACCACTTCTATCAGCAGATTGACACAAAGAACATCAATGCCAATCTGGATTCTGTCATCACCCTCCAGCCGGACCTGCCGCTTCCCCTCTTTCAAATCGATGATGGTTTTGAAACCTATCCCGGGGATTGGTATGACTTCACCGATGGCTTCCCGCACGGCCTGCGGCCAATTGTCGATAAAGCCAAAACAGCCGGCCTGACACCGGGGCTCTGGCTGGCGCCATTCATCGTACATCCCAAAGCCAAACTCGTCCAGGAACACCCGGACTGGCTGCTGCGGGATCAGCGAGGAGAACTTGTCTCCGCGGGTTTCGTCTGGAATTCTTTCACCCTGGCCCTCGACCTTACTCACCCGGACGCATTGGCCTATGCCTGTGACGTCATCCGGACTGCGGTTGAAGAATGGGGTTTTGAGTATCTCAAACTGGACTTCCTGTATGCCGCCGCCTTGGACGGCGTTTATCAGGACCCCACCCTTTCCAGGGCTCAGGTGCTGCGGATGGGTTTAGCAGCCCTGCGAGAGGCAGCCGGACCGGAGATTACCATGCTGGCTTGCGGTTGTCCTTTCGGCTCCGCTTTGGGGTTGTTCGAGGCGATGCGGATCAGCGCGGATGTGAATGGTTACTGGGAACCGCATTTCCCGCCAGTCAGCCCTATCCTGCAGAACGAACCCCATATGCCGTCTGCCCGGAATGCCATCCACAATATCCTGACCCGCGCGCCGCTGCATAATCGCTGGTGGATCAACGACCCGGATTGTCTGCTCGTCAGGCCGGATACGCATTTGAGCCTGTCGGAAGTTCAATCCCTTTCGTCTGTGATCGGTCTGACCGGCGGGTCCATCCTCATCTCTGATGACCTTCCCCAACTTCCAAAGGACCGTTTACGCCTGGCTCAGGTTTTGCTGCCCGTCATCGGTGAGC
Source organism: Anaerolineaceae bacterium (assembly GCA_003542325.1). GTDB lineage: Bacteria > Chloroflexota > Anaerolineae > Anaerolineales > Anaerolineaceae > Brevifilum. The sequence continues at coordinate 631 of DPKV01000146.1, read as the reverse complement.
GTGCGCTGGTCATGGACCTCCTTGAACGGGATATGCCCACCTGCCTGCGGGTGGACCTGGACGGCCCAACCGGACCCTGGCACCTGTTGGCCCGCTTCAACTGGGAGGATGGTCCGGTCGATCTGGAATTCTCAGCCGAACGGTTTGGTCTGGACACCGATACCTCCTGGCGGCTGCGTGAATTTTGGACCGGAGATGTTGGTCTGATGCGGGCTGGATTGCCTTATCCCTCTGAGGCGGTTCCATCCCATGGCGTACGGGTTGCGGCTGCCCGGCAGTTCGACCCCAGCCAACCCGCTTATCTTGGGAGCGATCTGCACCTGTCACAAGGCATGGAAGTCAGCGATTGGAAATCAAAACGATCTTCACTGGCCTTCACCCTTGAATTGGGGCATAAAATGGATGGATCGGTACAGATGTATTTACCCTGGCAGCACAAAGAAACCTCAATCAATGGCGCAGCTGTTGAATTACAGGCAGACAGCGGCGCGAATATTTATACATTGTATTTGTCCGATGCAAACGGAACAGAAATCCATATCAAGGGATAAGCCGTATTGGATGGATTGACACTTTCCCCTGTATATCAACATCGTGAAGACGCCCCTATGAGACGTCCCAACGCGTTTTT
>DPKV01000169.1 GCA_003542325.1 Anaerolineaceae bacterium | reverse complement strand
GGGGTGTAAGCAAGAGATCCTTAATCCCCGGCCATACCCGCTCCCCTTTTGTCACGTAGGCGCTTAAATAATTATTCCTTGTCTCAGTGCTGCTTTTTATTGACCAAAGATCATTGACCGGGAGGCTTAATGCGCCATACGTGACCTACAAAAAAAATTGCGGGGTGTGAGCAAGGCGACATTAATCCCCGGCCACACAATTCCCCATTCACTTCTTCACCATTCACCATTCACCATTCTTAAATCAAAACCGGCCAGTTTGCGGAAACCTGGCCGGTATCTCTAGCTAAATGAATATTGAGGTCTAAAGGGGTGTAACGTCTTTGGCTTGCAGGCCCTTCGGACCCTGTTCCACGGAGAATTCCACCTTCTGGTCCTCGCGCAGTGATTTGAATCCTGAACCCAGGATTGCGGTGTGGTGGACGAATACATCATCACCTGATTCACGAGCGATAAAACCAAAACCTTTTGCATCATTGAACCATTTCACGGTTCCAATTTCTTTTTCTGCCATTCTAAATACTTCCTTTTGTAAAATACGATGTTCTTTTGAGCTTATGCGGTTTAGGAAAAAATAAAACCGCCCAGTCTCCGCAAGTCTGGACGGTCGCTACCATTTCCAAAAACACGCTTCACTACAACCACTATAGTACCACAAAGTGGGAGAATGTCAAGCCAGTAATATTTTGGGTTTATGATAAAGGACAAGAGCCCCTCATAAGCAACTATTCGTCATGTTTGCCATTATCTGCTAAAATTAATCAGAAAGAACAATCCGATAATATTATCCGGAGTGATTCGATGACTATCCTAATCAAAAATGGTACCCTGATTACCGCCGGCGAGACCTTCAAAGCGGATATTCTCATTGAAGGCGAAAAAATCGTCCAGATCGGCCAGAATCTGACCCATCCAAATGCAAAAATTATTAACGCAGAGGGCAAGTACATCCTGCCCGGCGGCGTGGATGCTCACGTGCATCTGGATTTACCCATGTTTGGAACGGTTTCCTCGGACGACCACTATACAGGTGGGAAGGCCGCCGCCTTCGGGGGTACAACAACCGTGATCGACTTTGTCCCGCAAGAGGAAGGTACCCTGGCGGAGAACATCAATCGGTGGCACGCCAAGGCTGACCCGATTGCTTCTGTGGATTTTAGCTTCCACATGAATATCACCCGCTTCAATAAAGAGGTTGCCAAAGAAATCTTCTCTCTGCCCGAATTGGGGATCACCAGCGTTAAGGTCTTTACCGCCTATAATGGCCGAATGCGGCTCTCGGATGGTGAAATCTTCAGGGTGATGCGAGTGGCAAATGCCGCCGGTATCCTGACCATGGTCCATGCTGAAAATGGCGACGTGATCGACATCCTGGTGGAGGAAGCGCTGGCAGCAGGCAACACCGAACCATTCTTCCACGCCAGAACCCGTCCCGGCTGGGGCGCGGTGGAGGCTTCCCTGCGTGTGGCCGCCCTGGCAGCTCAGGCAGGTGACGCACCGCTGTATCTTGTCCATATGAATATGGCCGGTGAGGTGGATCAGCTTCGATACGCCCGCGAGCATGGTTTGAGCATGATGGGCGAGACCTGCCCGCAGTACCTGTTTTTCACAGAAGAAGATTTGCGCCGCGAGGATGGGGCCAAGTGGATCTGCTCACCGCCGATGCGATCCGTGGCGGATAACCAGCAGCTCTGGCAGGGATTGGAACGCAGCACCATCCAGGTGGTATCCACAGATCATTGTCCATTTTTCTACGATGGCACGACACCAATCGAATACGAAGGCAGGAAAGTGGCCATCCCCGGCAAGGAACTGGGAAAAGATGATTTCACAAAAATACCCAACGGCCTGCCTGGCGTGGGTGACCGGATGCCGATCCTCTGGACCGAAGGCGTGGGCAGCGGACGGCTGACACCCAACGAATTCGTTGCACTGCACTGCACCAACCCCGCCAAAATCTTCGGTCTGTATCCAAAGAAAGGGTCCCTCCTGCCCGGTTCGGATGCCGATGTCGCCATTTGGGACCCGAATAAAGAAGTTCGCTATGGGGTATCCGTTGCCCGGCACCGCACAGACTATGACCTTTACGAAGGCTGGCAGCTTAAAGGCTTCCCTGTAATGGTTTTCCTGCGCGGGCAAAAGATCGTGGATGGAGACGACTGGTATGGCAAGCCTGGCATGGGACAGTTCCTTCACCGGCAAGAAGGCGAGATCTTGCATTGAGCCATCAGGACTGATCCATGTTAATTCTCCTGCCCATTGGGCTTCTCCTGATTGCCGCCCTGGCCATTACCATTCAGCAGCGAGCGCGCCCAAATTTTGGGACAAGCTGGTTGATTGCAGCTTCGGCCAGCATTGCCGCCTGGCTGATGGTCCTGATTTTGCGGTTCCGCCTGCCAACCACCCTTGAGGTCTTATCCTGGGACAATGCCGATTCCAATTTGCTCGGGCATTTCTCTTTTCTTCTCGACTATAATTCCTGGCCTTACATCCTGGCTTTGTTGACGATCACCCTTGCGGTAATTCTGACCGGTGCCGCCCGGACCCGGTATGACAGTACCCCGCAATCCTGGGCGGCCAGTTTGACGATCACCGCCCTGGGATTGATTGCGCTTCAGTCAGGCAGCAGCCTGACTCTGATGGCTTCCTGGGCCCTGGTTGACCTGGTGGAATTGATCTACCTCCTTCGCCTGGAGGATGCCTCCCAATTCACTTTCCGAATTCTGGCTTCATATGCTGTCCGCATGGCTTCCATCCTGCTCATATTCATTGGGACCATCATTGGATGGCAGACTTTCCCGAATTTTGACATCACCCAGATACCTCAAAGTGCAGCGTTCCTCTTCTTGTTGGCAGCCGGCTTCCGGTTAGGCGTTTTTCCCCTGAACCTGCCTTTCCTGCAGGAGCCGGGAATGCGGCGCGGCGCCGGGAATATCCTCCGTCTTGCCCCTGTAGCCTCCAGTCTTGTGTTGTTGGCGCGTCTTCCGGAAAACATCATCCCGGCGGAAGTCCAGGGCTGGACCTGGGCGTTCTATGCCCTGTTGGCAATCGCCGCCCTTTATGCAGCCTTCCGCTGGCTGTCGGCGGCTGACGAAATTGAAGGCCGCCCGTTCTGGATCGTCGCCTGGGCCTCACTGGCTGTTGCCTCCGTACTCAATGGGAAACCTCAAGCCAGCCTGGCCTGGGGTTTGGCTCTGATCCTGCCCGGCAGCCTATTCTTCCTCTATTTCCCCCGGGTCCAACGGATGAACTTCCTGCTCTTTTTTGGGTTGATCGGATTGGTCGGATTGCCTTACACACCGCTTGCCAGTGGATGGATTGGTTTAGTCGGGAATGGCGCAACGCTTTGGACCTTCATTTTCCTCATCGCCCATGCCATCATGATCTTCGGCACCGTCAACCGCACGCTCCAACCTGGCGGCGAAGCCGGATCGCTGGAAACCTGGGCGCGGATCGCATATCCCCTGGGTTTCATCATCATCATTCAAGCCATGATCATCCTGGGGCTGGTAGGCTGGCCGGGTTCACTTACCCTGGGGCTATGGTGGCCGCCTGCGGTAAGCCTCGGGTTAGTGATCGGCGCAACTATCCTGATCCGCCGGTATGGGATTGAACCGCCCTATATCCAATTGCCTGCCAGCAGCGGCCTGGCTAAAATACTTGATTGGATCCAACCCAGACTCGAAGCAATCTTTCGTTTGGAATGGGTCTACCGGGTCATTCTATGGTTTTTCAACCTCTTCGGAAAGATCCTGAGATACATCTCCATTATCATTGAAGGACAGGGGGGAATCCTCTGGACAATCCTCCTTCTCGTTCTTTTAATCACACTGCTATCGACAGGAAGGACACCCTGACATGACCTTCCTTACCTTGCTGGCTTTCATCCTGATCGTTATAGCCTCCATGACCATTCTCATTTTCAGGGATTGGCGGTTCAATGCTGTTGCACTTGCCGTTCAATATCTGGCCGCCTTCGTCCTGGTGACCCGGGTGTGGCCTGTTGGCATGGCGGTCATCAAGTTGATTGTGGGCTGGATGGCAACCACAGCCCTGGCATTGACCTGCCTGCGTCAGAAAAGACTTCAAACGGCAGATGAATCTACCGCCAGTCTCATCTTTAGAGGGCTGACCGGGATATTGGTCGTCCTGGTCATTTTCGTCATTGCGCCCATCCTTCATCAGAAAATTTTCCTTCAATTGGACCTGATCATCCTGCAGGGAGGGTTGATGCTGATTGGCATGGGGTTAATGCAAATGGGGACCAGTTCAGACTCTTACCTGACCATCATCAGTTTGCTGAGTCTGCTATCCGGTTTTGAGGTGATCCACGCCGGACTTGAACTATCAACCCTGCTGACTGGTCTGCTGGCGATTGTGAACCTGGGGTTGTCACTGATTGGCGTTTACTTCATCACCAAAACCTCAGATGAAACTTTGGCGTTGATCAAACCAGAGGAGAGGGAATCATGACACTCAGCACGCCGATCCTCTGGATATTCCTGCCGCTTGGCATTGCCATCGTCGTATTATCGTTCTCACAGCGCCGTTTTTTCGGGATTATCCTGACCAGTGCCACCTCTTTTGGACTGGCTTTATTAGCCCATTTCTTCCCCGAGAATATGATCATTTCCATTGGCCCTTTGAATTTTATTTTCAAAGAAAGCCTGGCCATCTTCGGACGGGAGGTCACCGTGGCATACGAAGTCCTTCCCTTCATCGCCCTGATCTTTAGCATGACGGGGTTGTGGGCGCTATTCAGCGATTTACCCAATGTACCCATGACCTTCCGCCCCATCAGTCTGATGATCACCAGTCTGATGACAGCCTCCTTTGGCGTTGAACCTTTCTTATACGCAGCCTTATTGATCGAAACGGCTGTCCTGCTTTCCATTCCAATGCTCTCCCCTATGGGTAAGCAGCCTCATGCCGGCATCTTAAGGTATCTCACCCTGCAAACACTGGCGATGCCGTTTATCCTGTTGGCAGGTTGGCTGCTGACGGGTGTGGAAGCTCTTCCCCTGGACAGTCCCCTGGTCCTCCAATCCGCCCTTGTCCTGGGGTTAGGACTTGCGCTCCTGCTGGCGGTCTTTCCCTTCCATAGCTGGGTTCCCATGGTCAGTCAAAGAAGCAACCCCCTCGTGGTCAGCTTCCTGCTGTTCATTATGCCCACAACGGTCCTTCTATTCAGCCTGAACTTCCTGAATCGTTATCCTTTCCTGAGGGAAACGGAAACATTGTTTTCAACGCTGAGAAGTGTTGGCACCTTATTGGTCGCCATCAGCGGTGCGCTGACGGCTATCCAGTCCAACCTGAAACGCGCATTGGGATTCGGGGTACTGAGTGAAACCGGATTTTCCCTGGTCGCCATAGGGCTGGCGGCTGAAGGTGGATTAACCTGGATGTTAATGCTCTTCCCGGTCAGAGGACTCAGTTTATGGTTATGGGGCATGCTGTTGACAAGAATTGAGGCTGCCAATGATGATCTGTCATTAGCCGGCATGCAGGGGTTTGCCCGCCGCTTTCCCATGGTTTCCTTTGCACTGGTTCTGGTTCAATTCAGCATCGTAGGGATGCCCATGCTGGGAGAATTTCCGGTCAAACTCTCCTTATTGACCTCTTTATTTGGATCAAATCCAATCCTGGGCACCTGGGCTTTCATCGGCAATCTGGGGTTAGTGTTATTCAGCCTCCGCCTGTTATTATCCGTTGTAAGCGCGGGAAAAAGTGACCCTCAGGCAAAATGGGTACGCAACGAGAAACTCAATGAATACCTGCCTATTCTGATCATGGCCCTTTTCCTGCTGGTCATCGGCATTTTCCCTCACGCGTTGTTATCCAATATTACCGAGACACTCACCGTTTTTGGACAGTTGAAATAAGGAATCCCCTGCTCTGGCCGGCATCAGGAACGGTATTTGTCAGCGAAACGACTGACCCATGTTTTTTGAGTATAATTCATACTGCTACGGTTTGAAATAACCCCCAAGACCTGAACCGGGGTACCTTATATCCCCAAACAATAGGTGAATCTATGGATGAAAAGTTAGAATCTGAACAATTGCAAAAACGCGTCGAATGGTTGGACAGCGAACGTCGGAACGACAAAACCATGCTGGCAGCCTTGCAAAGCAAAATTGAAAACTACGAGCTGGAAAATGCCGCTCTTCGGACCCGTCTGGTTGAAATGGATGGGGAAATCACCCGGTTAAACACCTTGATGGCCCGCCTTGAGCAACTTGACCAGGATATTGCTGAAGTCCGGACTGCCACAAACCACCAGATCGAGGTTTTCAAGGAAAACTTACAAGAAACGGCCTTGAAAAGCGATAAACACAATCAGCAAATTGAAGGTCTTTCCCAAAGCGTGACCGAAAGCCGTAAACAAATGCAGGGCTTTAAAAGCATTCAGGATGCTTTGGAAGAACGCAAGCAGGAAGATATCCGGCTCGCCAGAATCACGGAAGAACTCAAAGCTCAAATCGGAGAAGTCAGTCATTTTAGTGATGATTACAAACGCTCCCTCCGTTTGATCGAAGAAAGTCAACGGCAGGATACAAAACGCATGACTGACATTCAGGGCGAAGTGGCTGCCATCCGAAAACGACAGGATGAGACCCGCGGCAAACAGGACCTGGTCGGAGACAATATGCGCAAGGTTGAAAACAGGGTCAAAGACCTGTTGGACGCCGAATCTGAACGCCGGGAATCCCAAACGGCTTTCATGGAAAAGCTCAACCTGACCCAGGTGGAACGAGACCGTGTCTTCAACGCCTGGGAATCCCGTTTTGATGAAATGGAACGGATCACCGGCGGCATAGAGGCGGAGCTGACTGATCTTGAAAATACGCATCGTTCGGTCAAGCAATCCCAGGCGGCGCTGGATGAAGTGACCCAGCGGTTTGACCGCCGGATCAATGAAATCACCGAGATCCAGCGATTGAACGAAGACCGCTTCCGCCAGGAATGGACTTCCTTCAAGTCAGACGACCAAAAACGCTGGTCAAACTATACCCTGACCCAGGAAGAACAAAACCGTGAAATGTCCGTGAGTCTGGAAAACCTCATCAACCGGATTACAAACCTTGAAGACCGCCTGGAAGATGTGCAGGACAACATCACCCAGATCGGCAAGGATGATATTATGCGGATGACCACTTTCCTCAACAGCTTCCGTGAATCCATTGATACCTATAACCGCATCTTTAAAGATTAAAACAAAGGCAGGAAAACACTCGTGCATGTCATCGGTACCGCCGGACACGTCGACCATGGTAAATCATCCCTCATCAAACGCCTGACGGGTATTAATCCAGACCGGCTCAAAGTCGAGCAGGACCGGGAGATGAGCATTGAGCTGGGGTTCGCCTGGCTCCAGTTGCCCAACGGGGAAGATATCGGGATCGTGGACGTCCCCGGACATCGGGATTTCATCGAGAATATGCTCGCCGGAGTCGGCGGCATTGATGCTGCCTTATTTGTTGTCGCTGCTGATGAAGGGGTCATGCCCCAAACCCGGGAACATCTCGCCATATTGGACCTGCTCCAAATCCCTGCGGGATTAATCGCCCTGAACAAAGTTGACCTGGTGGATGACCCCGAATGGCTGGACCTGGTTGAGACAGACCTGAAGGACATCCTGGCAGGCACTGTTTTGGCAAATGCGCCCATCGTCCGGGTCAGCGCCAGGACCGGAGCCGGTTTGGAAAACCTGTTGCAGCACTTGCAGGATATCCTCTCCCAGCACCCCCATCGCCCTGACCTGGGCCGCCCCCGTCTCCCTGTCGATCGCGTTTTCACCCTCCCCGGTTTTGGCACCATTGTCACCGGGACCCTGCTCGACGGTCATCTCTCCGTGGGAGATACCGTTGAAATCCTGCCGGCAGGCATCACCGGACGCATTCGATCATTGCAAACCCATAAACAATCCGAGGAAAAAGCGGTGCCCGGCAGCCGGACCGCCGTGAATATTTCCGGTGTACACGTCGATCAGATCAAGCGGGGAGATGTCATCACCTACCCCGGTACCTTTGAACCGACCAAAATGATGGATGTCTGGTGTACGCTGCTGGACGATATCGACAGTCCACTTAAACACAACAGCGAAGTCAAATTATTCCTGGGCGCTGCCGAAGTGATGGCCCGAGTCCGGGTCCTTGGTGTTCAGGAATTGGAGCCGGGCAAAGATACCTTCCTGCAGTTAATGCTCCAGGAACCAGTTGTGGCGCAGCGCCAGGACCGGTTCATCATCCGGCGGCCATCCCCTTCCGCCACGATCGGCGGCGGCCAGGTTGTGGACCCCCACCCCCTGCGAAGACACAAGCGTTTTAATCCGGACCGCCTTGCGGAATTGGAGCAATTACTCGTTGGCACCCCGGAAGAGATCCTCATGCAATCGGCACACAGCCTGGTTGCAGGACAGGCGGGAGAAATCATCGCTGTATCAGGTCTGGAACCGGATATCGCAAATACCGCTCTGAAGGTTTTACTGGAAAATGGATCGTTGCTTGCCCTCAACGGCTCACGAATAATCATCCCGGCGGACATGCTCCAACAAATGAAAAACACTATGGAAGAAATCTTGTCGGCTTACCACGACCAATATCCATTGCGGTTGGGCATGCCAAGGGAACAATTAAAATCCCAGCTCGCTTTCCCATCGGGGCTGTTTGACGCGGTTGTTCGGCAAATGAGCACAGAACAGACCCTGGTGACATATCAAGCCAAAGTGCGGTTGGCAGGACACCAGGTTCAATTCACCAAAGAACAACAAAAGGCGATCAACCAACTGCTTCTCCAATTCCAGGAGCAGCCCACCACACCGCCTTCAGTAAAACAATGCGTTGAAACCATCGGCGAGGAACTGACAGACGCCTTACTGGAAACCGGCCAGCTCGTTCAACCCGCCGAAGACGTGGTCTTCCTGCCAGCAATTTTCGAAGAAATGCAAAATCTCGCCATTGAGCATCTCCGCACAAATGGCAGCATCACCCTGGCTGAGCTGCGAGATCAATTGCATACAAGCCGGAAATATGCGGTCGCTGTTTTGGAATTTTTGGACAGCAGCGGCGTGACCGTCCGTAAGGGGGACAGTCGGCAATTGCGTCGTTAGTAATTTTATAGATTAGCTTTCGTTTATTTAGTTTCCTTGTTTCTTGTTTTTGTTTTTTGAATATTTCCCTATTTGTACTTGCATTTTATTATCCTTAAGGTGGTAGAAATCGACTGATGAAGTGCGGTAAAATAGTCAAACACTCACCATTTTCTTACCCTATAAGGAGCGATTGATCCTATGTCCTGGAAAATTATTCTTACAGATGGCCTTGCGCCTATCTCAGACGAAGCTCTTCTGGCATCCGTTGACCTGGTTGACCGAAAAGGCATATCCGCTGAGGAATTGCTGGATGTGATTGGAGATTACGATGCCATCATCGTCCGCAGTCGAACAAAGGTTACCGAGGATGTCCTTTCAGCCGGTAAAAACCTGAAAGTGGTCGGCCGGATGGGGGTGGGCGTGGACAACATCGACCTTGATGCCGCCCGGAAACCCGGCGTCACCGTGGTCAATGCTCCGGTCGCGACCACCGTCTCGGTCGCCGAACTGACCCTGGGACTCATGCTGAGCCTCCTGCGGGATA
>DPKV01000164.1 GCA_003542325.1 Anaerolineaceae bacterium | reverse complement strand
ATGTCGGTTTTGAAGAAGGCGGACAACTCACGGAAGCGGTCCGGCGGCGTCCCTACAGTGTGGTGCTGTTCGATGAGATCGAAAAAGCCCACCCGGAGGTCTTCAACGCCCTGCTGCAACTGCTGGACGACGGCCGCCTGACCGACGGCCAGGGCCGCACGGTGGACTTCCGCAATACGGTCGTCATCATGACCAGCAACCTGGGTAGTGAGCTCTGGCTCAGCGCAGTTGAAGACAAATCACAGGTCAAAGAAGTTTCCCGAGACCAGATCCACAGACTGCTGCAAGCCCACTTCCGGCCCGAATTCCTAAACCGCGTAGACGAGATCGTGGTCTTCCACCCACTGACCAGGAGCGATCTGGCCGAGATTGTCGATATCCAGCTTGCCAAAGTATCCGCGCTCCTGCGAGGCCGCGGCCTGACCCTGGAAATTGACCCATCCGCCCGTGAATACCTGGCCGAAGAAGGGTACGACCCGGACTTTGGCGCACGCCCGCTCAAACGGACGATCCAGCGCGAAGTTCAGGACCCCCTGGCGATCAAAGTCGTCAGCGGGGAGATCAGTGAAGGTGACACGGTGAAAATTACAACAGGTGATCATGATCTAAAATTTGAAATCATGAAAGCCCCCGGCTCACCTGCCGAAAGTCAATTTGAAGCCTGAACCACCTGGTTTTTTTAATAAACATATCCAAAAACGTAGATACGCCCCGGCGGGGTGTATCTACGCGCATAATACCAATCCTCAATAAATCAATACAGTCAGCCCTGAATTTGTTGTGCTGCCATCCTGTAGTTCCCTGATGACTTAATTCCTAATACCTAATACCCAATCCCCAGTACCTTTCATACCATTCACAATCCACTACTCACCATTCACAGTTAACCAAACAAATCCATTTTTATCCCATCCCCCGGCTCCGGATTTGCCTGCATATACGTGTCGTAATAACCGCCAAACAACCGGCTGACCATCCCCCGAACGCCTTTGGTCATCATCGCCCCGCCCTGGCTGGCATGGCAGGCCGCGGCCGCTTTACGAACGTCTCTGACTGGACGGTAATCAATCTTCACATGGGTCGGGAAGTCCACTTCAGTCAGTGAAACGAGGTCAATATCCTTATTCTGGCCAAATTGACGGGGGTCCTGCCCGATCAACCGCATCACCCGGACAGATATTTTCAGGAAGGTCCGGTTCATCGTGTGGAAATAAAGCTTTTGCGGATGGAATGGAGGCAGCCCTTCAGGGTCAGCAAATTCCGGGTCGCCCGCCAAATCAAACCCCAGAACGGTTGCTCTTTGAATGGCAATGTGGTCCGGGTGACGGTACCCGCCAATCGGATCAAAGGTCAGGACGACCTCGGGCTGAATCTGCCGGATGAGATGTGCCACTTCCCGCGCCACCTGCTCTACCGGCTGGGCCGCCAGTGCTTTGGGGTGGGTGTTATCCGGCGATCCGGGCATCCCCGAATCGCGGTAGTTCAGAAAATGAATCACTTCAATCCCCAAAGTATCCGCTGCACAGCGCAGTTCCTGGGTCCGCAAACAGGCTGCGCTCTTGAGGCTTTCCTTATATTCAGGATCAATCTCGCCCACTTCGCCGCGGGTTGCACAGATCAACTGCACGCTCACACCCCGCCGGGCATATAACGCCAGAGTACCGCCCATCCCAAATGTCTCATCGTCAGGGTGTGCCAAAACAGCCAGTAATGATTTTCCAGAATATTCAGGGATTTGTTTCATGAACTCGGGCCTCACCTACCATAATTGGATTCTATTTTACTCCAGCCAGCAGGTTTTCCTGCTTAATCAGTCTTTTTTCAGCCTTTAAAAGTGGTCGCCTGGCATGGGGGGCAACATACCAGGCGATCCTTAGGGAGGTAACCACCATAATCCCCAGAACTAAGCGTTGCTGGAAAAATCAGGTGGTAGACACACCAGATACCGATAAATAATTTGTGCCTGCATAAATCGTACTTTATGTTTCTTAAATTGACATTAAAATAAGATTAGAATAACAAAGTTTATCCAATTTGTTTAATTATTCCTTGCCATCCTGACTCGGATGCCCCTTTCGGAACAACGACTCCCAGTCTGACACTTCCTTGTCTGTAAGCAGGCGGCTCCTCGGGTCCAATTCAGGCTCTTCTGATATCAGGTTTTCGATTTCCTGCGCAAACGCTTCTGAGGTAATCACCGCCGCATGCACGCCGCGGGCTGCCTGTTGGACCTGGCGATCCGAGCTGACCACCCGGACATTCCGGGCGCGTTTACCCAAAGCGCGTAAACGAGCCATAATTGCCTCGTCTGCGGTCACACCCTCCCGGACATAGACGGCTTTCACCTGTCCTGCCTGCTGGGACCCGGCCCGGCCAACAGGCGCACGGTCAAAAAATACCTCAACGGTCAGCCGCCGTAAGCGGCAGTATTGCTGAAGCAACCGAACCAGTTCATCTTCATCGTTCGGGTCACTCAGGCTGATGCCAGGGACTTTCGGGATCAGGTTATGACCGTCAATCAGGATTACCATGGTTTAATTCTATCGTATTGGGCAAGGCTTTTACGAAAATATGTACCGAAGAAAAATTATGCAGCCTAAAGGCCGCACTCCTCATGTATTGACGTCCGGGCTGTAATTACGAACTCGAACTTTCCCTCCCCAACGCTCTAATAAAACCACTAAACGAAAACTTTGGATTAAAATATAAATACAAATATGAAACCGATTAACCCCGAACGTTTTCAGAGACTCGTCACCGAAGCCTGGACTGCGGACTTCTCCGGCTGGGATTTTCAATGGCTGGAAGGCCGGCTGGTCGAGGAGCCTTTGCCCTGGGACTATGCCCGCATCGTCAGCGGCCATTTCCCCGGTGTTCACACATTGCTGGACATAGGCACGGGCGGCGGCGAACTATTGGCGTCCCTTGCACCCCTGCCGCCCGAAACCCACGCCACAGAAACCTACCCGCCCAACCAGATCATCGCAAAAGCCAGGCTGGAACCTCTCGGTGTTCAGGTCCACACCCTGCAGGAAAGCGCTTCGCTTCCCTTTCCCGATCACTTTTTCGACCTGGTCATCAACCGCCATGATGATTACCATCCCACCGAGACTTTTCGCATTCTGCGGCCTGGCGGCGTTTTCATTACCCAGCAGGTGGGTGGTCTGGACACCCTCGAACTAAATCAGGTACTGGAAGAGGATCTGAGCTTCCCCTACACGAGCTGGTGTCTTGCGGAGGCCCTTAATAATCTATACGAAGCAGGATTCGTGGTCCTGCGTTCCGACCAGGCGACTCTCCGGTATACTTTCCTTGACATTGGTGCCGTGGTCTATTACCTCAAAGCCATCCCCTGGCAGGTGGATGACTTTTCACCCGAAACACACCATAAGGGGTTGATGCTGATCCACAATATCATCGAAAGCCGCGGCCAATTCGTCTGCACAGCCCACCGTTTCCTGATCGTTGCCCAAAAGGAGTCATCCTCACCATGAAGCCTTCCCGATTTTCAGTGCCGGAATTTTTCCACTATATAAGTTTCCTGCTCTACCTTGGCGGCAGTTCCTACGCCCAGGCGCAGAACGGGATCGAACTCTCCCTGTGGCTGATGACGTTTGCCGTGGTCATCAGCGCCATGACGACAATCCTCCCCTGGCTGGGGTTCCGCTGGCTTGGCATACCCGTTCAGGGGTCCCGTTTTGGGAAGGGATTAACCCTTTTCTTCCAAATTGGCTCCTGGATATCTTATGCAGCAGCCATGTTCTTCCGATTGACTCGGAATCTCCCCCTTTTCCACCGTTTAATCACAGTCACCACCCTGCTCTGGGCTGCCTGGTTTCTGCTTTTTATTAACAGCCGGCGGATCTCAAGTAGTGATATGCTTAGTCCGGCATCACAGTCGAAACAAACCGGTGAAGAGAAAGTTGAGGAATAATGGAAAATGTTTTTGAATCGTCCCATCCCCTGGTCAAACACAAACTGACCCGTTTACGCGATGTCGCCACTGAACCGAAGAAATTCCGGGAACTGGTCCGCGAATTAGGCGCATTACTCGCCTACGAAGCCACCCTCGACCTGGCTACTGCGCCGGTGGAGGTCACCACGCCGATGTGCTCCACCACCGGTGAAGACCTGCGGGACAAAATCGGTCTGGTGCCGATCCTGCGGGCCGGGCTGGGCATGGCGGAAGGCGTCTGGCAGCTTATGCCCTCCGCGGAAGTCTGGCATATCGGTCTGTATCGGGACGAAGAGACCCTGAAACCGGTTGCCTACTACAATAAACTCCCGATCGCGCCCACTGTCGCCGTCTGTCTGATCCTCGACCCCATGCTGGCGACTGGCGGTTCGGCAGTCGCTACCGTGGATATATTAAAGAAATGGGGCGTTGAGAGGATCAAGTTCATCGGCCTGATCGGCGCGCCGGAAGGCATCCAGCGCCTGCATGAGACCCACCCCGATGTGCCCATTCACCTGGCTGCGATTGACGATCACCTCAACGAAATCGGCTACATCGTCCCTGGCCTGGGCGACGCCGGTGACCGCCAGTTTGGGACCTAAATCTAAGTAATGTTGCCAAATCTTTATGTAAACCAGGCTGTCTTCTTCCTGAAGACAGCCCGACTTTGTTTTCCCGCCCGGAATACCCCTGGAAACCTTCACGGCGATCCCACATCCAATTCACAACTCCTACATAACTGTCGCATAAGATAAAGTCATTCAAGTAAGGTTGTCCTTACACAGTTATAAGTAAAGGAGTTACAAAATGAAAAACCTATTCAAGACTCTCGCGATCGTCGCCGTCATTGGGATTGCTTTGGCTTCTACGAGTGCAGTCTTTGCACAAGGCAATACCCCCGGCAATTCAACCGACAGCACAGCCGGCGGCGCAATGGGCAACGGCCGCCGAGGCGGCAACCAGGGTTACCAGGCGTCAGAAACCCAGAGCGGCATTGTGCATGATGCACTCATTACCGCCTTTGCAGAAGCCCTTGGACTAACCGTTGACGAATTAAACACTCGTCTGGCAACTGGTGAAACCATGTCGGAGATCGCTCTTTCCACAGGCATGACCTATGACGAATTCGTCGTCCTGCTGAACGAAATTCACGAACAGGTGAGAGACCAGGCCATGATGGATGGAACGATGACACAGGCCAGAGTATATTTTTCCCGTGAGGCCCGCACCGGCGGTATGTACGGCCTGAACATTAACCGTGGGATGGGGCAGGGTCTGTACGGCACTGGTGATTGCCCCTACATCGACTAATTCACATTTCAGTTCTATCCTTCAGTAAAAACAAAAGGCTGTCTCCGAGAGTTTTGGAGACAGCCTGATTATTTATTAGCCGATATTTGGGGAGAATTAGATCTCTGAGGCCGCTTTCACTATCGCCCAGAAGGAAGCCGCTTTTAAACTAGCCCCGCCCACCAGACCGCCGTCAATATCCGACATCGAGAATAATTCTTTGGCGTTATTCGGCTTGATCGAGCCGCCGTATTGGATCCGCATGGTCTCGGCGCGTGCTTCACCGAATTGCTTCCTGAGCAGCGGGCGGATGACATCCTTGTGGACGTTATTGGCATCTTCGGGGGTCGCCGCCAGGCCGGTGCCGATCGCCCAGACCGGTTCATAGGCAATGGTGATATGGGCAGCCTGTTCAGCAGTGATATCCGCCAGGCCTTTTTCAATCTGCCGGGTGACCACGGCTTTTGTCTGACCGCTCTGGTTCTCAGCCAGCGTTTCGCCCACGCAGACGATCACGTCCAGCCCCGCTTCCAGGGCGGCTTTCAAGCGTTTGTTGACGGTCTCATCCGTCTCACCAAAGAGTGCGCGCCGTTCGGAGTGTCCCACGATCACATAGTCACACATCTCGGCGACCATATCCGGGGCGACTTCCGCTGTATAGGCGCCGGATTTCTCCCAATAGACATTCTGTGCGCCGACTTTCAGGCCGGTGCCTTTGCAGAAATCCGCCACAGCCGGGATCGCCAGGTAAGACGGGCAGACCGCCTGATCCACATTATCAATCTGTTCCAGTTCGGGCAGCATTTCAGAAACCAAAGCCTTTGCTTCAGCGATGGTCAGGTTCATTTTCCAGTTGCCGGCTACAAATAATTTTCGCATTTTTTCTCGCTTTCTACATCCTGATCATTTCAAAGGTGATGCCAATTTCCTTCATGATTTTACCAGCAAACAGGACGACTGAACTGGAAACAGTCCGGGAATCAGGGCAATCGCAAAGTACACCCAAGAGTGTTCATCATGCGATGGTCAATAAACAACCGCATCCCCAGCCCTTCCCCTATACCCTTCGGGTATTCCGCTTCGCTCCAGGGGAAGGGTGCCCGAGGGGTGGAAAGGGGTGATTATTGGATAATGAAGCATTCAACTATCAGAAATTAAAGATTTAGCGTTTGCCCTTGTCCGGGAATTTACCCTTGCGGTGACTATTTCAACACCAGAGGTAAATAAGCGAGACAGCCGCCTTCGATTTCATCCGCACCGATGTCGTATCCACCACCGGATGGCCTTGCATCTCCATCATAATCCTCATCCAAAGCGACCGTTGTGCCCGCATTAACCGCCGGAGAGTCCTCACCGATATGATAATCATCTGCAAGGGGATCAATAAATTCCGGGTCCGCGTAAACCGGGTCGGTCAATGGATTCGGGTCACTGGTGTTGTCATAAAACAGGTTGTTGCTGCCTGTCAAGGTGCCGCCGGTGAAACGGATGCTTTGATTTGTTCCGGTAATGATATTGTTCACAACATTGACCAATGCATTGTTATAAACGAATAAACCGTAGTTCGACCCAATGATCGTATTATTCACGATCTGGTGCGGGACGCTTGAAGAATTCATCAAATGAATGGCGTTTTGCGCAGGCCGGATGATGAAGTTGTTGCTGATGATTGAAGTTGGGCCAGTTGAACTAACCATGATGACCGATTCGCCCAAAGTATCCACGAAAGTATTACGGTTGACGATCATGGTGCTGGACGAATTGGAAATGACGGATCCATAATCAGCATATCCGCCGGAAAAATAGTTACCGTCGATCACACAGGTGGTGTTGTCCGGGTCACTTGAGCCAATGGAAATGCTCCCACCCCCGTAGACTACCTCATTATCATAAAAACTGTTTCCAAGGATCTGAACATCGAAACCGGATTCCACGCCGATCGCGCCGCCGTAATTGTCTGAGGAGTTTTCCCGGAATATATTGCCCTGGATGGTCACCCGGCCTTCACGAACCCTGATGGCTCCACCAGAGAGGTAAATTTTCCCGTTTTGGAAGGTAAATCCGGTTATTGTGATCAACTCTCCCGCCCCGCTGGTGTCATTAACCGTAAATAGAGATCGGGTATCTTCGCCGTTCAAGGTTGTTGGATACGCGGCAGGATCAACCACCACATCGCCTGTAGGCGAACCATCCCATCCCCCCATCAGGGAAACCGCTTTATTAATGACCAGGTACGGGTCATTCGTACTGGTATACGTCCCGCCCATGAAATAGATCGTGTCCCCCGTGACGGCGTTCGTCATGGCCTGACCTGCATCGCAGGGATTCGCCTGGGTGCAATCCGTTCCTGAGCCTGATGGACTCACAAAGAGTTCCGCTGCCTGAGCGCTGGCTTCCCTCAGGCCAAATGGCTGGAGTGCCAACAAGATAAAGCTAACCAGCAACAAATTCCGACCAAGCCGAAAATGATTTTTCACTTTCCACCTCCATGGAGTGTGTTTATTCGAATAGTCTCACATATCAGGATAAAGGTCACCCGTCAAAAATTCGTCAAATAATTGAACTTCAGAGCAGGAATTCCAAAATTCTTGGTTTTTTAGTCGATTAAATAAAAACCCAGCCTGTCTGGCGATGACCGGCTGGGTTTACAACTCGAAGTACTGTAATTTTTA
>DPKV01000201.1:6921-7057 GCA_003542325.1 Anaerolineaceae bacterium | reverse complement strand
AAAACCGGCGTCCAAAAATTGCTGAGTGGGGATATTGGTCCAGAGGTTACCGAAATGGGGATCGTTGATCTCGAAAATGGCGCTGACTTCATCTTCACCAAATGTGGGTTCCTGAATCGGGTGAGTAACGATATCG
>DPKV01000201.1:0-6911 GCA_003542325.1 Anaerolineaceae bacterium | reverse complement strand
TCCCGTCCGTGGAACACGCTCACGGCTTCCGTGTTTTTTCCCTTCAACCGGTTGACTTCTTCATCGATTTCCCGGATTTCACGGATACCCATCCATTGCTTGACATGGGTCAGAGAGCCGTTATCAGGCGTTGCGATGAAGTAACCATCTTCGGTGGCGGCCACACTGGCTTTACGAGTGGTCCCCACACCGGGATCAACGACCGAGACGAAGATCGTGCCTTTCGGCCAGAAGGACATGGACTGATATAACCGGTATGAGGCGCTCCAGGTGTCAAACCTGGGGATTTCATGGGTCCCATCGATGATCTCCAGTTCGCGGTCCACACTTTTGATCACACCATACATGGCGCAGACTGCCCCTTCTTTGTAACTGAAATCCGTTTGGAAGACAAGAATAGGTTTCATCAAGAACTCCTAAATAAAGGGATTGTAAAATCGGCTGTGATTGATAAAGACAGAGACGCAGATCGAACCGATGAAGATCAGGGCAGAGACGGTCAGAGCCAGTATGTCCTGACGGTTAAATTTTTTGGCGGTATACCAGGTGCGACTTTTACCCTTGCCAAAGCCGCGCAGATCCATTGCGTTGCTGATCAGCTCGATCCGGTCCAGGGAAGAAAAGATCAGCGGGATGACGATCAACAGAGAGTTTTTAACCCGGCTGATAAATTTGGCTTTACGGGAAAGGTCCAACCCGCGGGCTTGCTGGGCCTGGCTGATGTCCCGGTAATCGCGCTGGATATCCGGGAAATAACGCAAGGTCAGCGCAACGGCATAGGAAGCTTTGTAGGGTGTTCCCACCCGGTTCAATGAGGAGGCGAATTCGCTGGGGTTCGTGGTCAGCAGGAAGATCATCCCCAGGGGAACAACGGAGGCGTATTTCACCATTTTCGTCAGGGAGTAGAACAATTGCTCCTGGGTCAGATAGAACCTGCCATAAAGTTTACAGATATCGTGGCGGGTGCCGTAAATTTCCACACCCATTTCGGGGGAGAAGAAAAAGGAGATGATCGCATTGGTCAGGATAAAGATGAGAACATATAGAACCATGGTGCGGATCTGGCGGAATTTTATCTTCGATTTCAACAAGAGAAAGATGGAGAATGCCGTGATGGCCAGGATGACACGGATATCGTAGGAATACATGACCGCGAAGGTCAGGAACAGGAAGCAGATCAGTTTTGTCAACCCTGACAGGTGGTGAATGAAGGTGTCCATCAGGTTATACGAGAAAAGTTTCATTTTGACGGTCACTGGTGCCTCACACTTCTGTCGTAGTCAATGAACCGCTGCACAAAACGGGTGCCATCCGGGATATGGGACATCTGGGCCAGGTTGAAGAGGGATGTCTCTTTGAGGTTTGCTTTTTCGATGATCGCATCATTGGTCAGGACGACAGAGGCAGCCGTATCTCCAACAATCCGGCCGCCGGCCAGGACGATGGCACGCGGAGAGTATTCCAGCATCAGGTGCATATCGTGGGTGATCAGGATGATCGTTACACCAAGTTGGTTGATCGCTTCAAGGAACTCCATGATCTCTGTGTAATGCCGGAAGTCCTGCCCGGCGGTTGGTTCATCCAGGATCAGGATCCTGGGTCCCAGAACGAGGATGGAGGCGATGGTCACCCGTTTCTTTTGTCCGTAACTGAGGGCGGAGATCGGCCACGACCTGAACGGACTTAACCCGCAGACCTTCAGGACTTTCTCGACGCGTTCCTGAATTTCCTCCTCCGGCACATCTCTGAAACGAAGACCGAGGGCAATTTCATCGAAAATCAGGCTTTTGGATATCATCTGGTTGGGATTTTGCAGGACAACGCCGATGATCTCAGCCCGTTCTTTGATGGTTTTATCCTTGATATCTTCCCCATAATAGCGGATGATGCCCCGGTCCAATTTTTCGAATCCACAGATCAATTTAGAGAGGGTTGACTTCCCTGCGCCGTTCTTTCCAACCAGGGAGACGATTTCCCCTTCCTGGATGTCGAAATTGATGTCCTGCAGAATTGGATGGATCCCATCATAGGAAAAGTGAACATCTTCCAGGCTCAGGATAATGGGCTTTTTCGGTTTGGCAGGAGGGGACTGGATCTTGTCCTGCCATTCGGTCAACGCTGTCTGAGTCACTTCGGCTTTTAGGGTGGTGATGTATCCCGGTGATATTTCAGGGGAAACGTCAACGCCGGCATATTTCAAGGCGGTCACGTATAAAGGTTCACGAATCCCGGTTTCAACCAGGATGTCGGAAGAGACCAGTGTATGCGCATCCCTATCAGCAATGATCCGACCGTCTTTCATGACCAGGATCCGGTCCACATGCCGATGCAGCACATCTTCCAGGCGGTGTTCAATAATCAGGATTGTTTTACCTGAATTTTGGTGAATGTCATCAATGATCTCAATCGCCGTTTTCCCGGTGGCCGGGTCCAGGTTGGCCAAAGGTTCATCAAAAAGCAGGATATCCACGTCGTCCACCATCACGCCGGCCAGCGACGTGCGTTGTTTTTGGCCGCCCGACAATTCAAATGGGGAAGAGGTCAGTAAATAATGCATCTCCACCATTTCAGCCACTTTTCGTACTCGTTCGTGCATTACCTCAGGGGGGATATTGTCGTTCTCCAGGGCGAAGGCGATATCTTCCCCGGCGGTCAGCCCAACGAACTGCCCATCGGAATCCTGGAGGACCGTGCCGACCCATTTGGAAAGCTCGTAGATGTCCTTTTTCTGTGTATCTTCACCCTTGATGGTGAGCGAACCGGTGATCGCGCCTTTATAGGAGAAGGGGATCAGTCCATTGATGCAATGCCCGAGGGTGCTTTTTCCGCTGCCGCTGGGGCCGACAATCAGGACCTTCTCGCCGCGGTGGATCTTAAGATTGATCTCATGCAGGGTGGGTTCGGCCTGGCTGTAATACTGGAATGAAAAATCGGAAAACTCGATAATGACCTGTTCGTCCATCAGACAATAACCATTCGATTAATGAGGTGAATTAACCCGCCAGGCGGTTCCTAGAAATTATACACGGTGTCGAAAATAATGACTTGAAATGAGAGCCGTTTCATAAACTGAAAGGCTGTCACTGGGAAAAGTGACAGCCTTCATAATCTATTGATCAGTCTGAAAGATCAGGCTTCCTTGCTCAGGCTGCCCTTCTTGGTGCGGGTCAGGGCATAGGCAATGAGCAGCAGGGTGCCGATGACACCAGCGCTGATGGAATTCAGCAGGGCAGCAACTGCGCCCTGGGTGAAGACCAATTCAACCGGTTCAGCATAGATGAGGATATCGAGGACGGGAGCAACACCGATCCAGGCGATCACGTTACCGATGATCTGGATGACATTGAAGGTCAGGATATCTTTAATCCCGAAGACGCCTTCTTCAACCTTGGTGCGCTTGAAAGCGAAGCCGTAGATGAAGCTGGCAACACCGCTGGCGATCACCCAGCTCCACCACGGGGAGCCGTATTGGACAGCGTCGCTGATGGCGTGTCCGATGAATGCCGCCAAACCTGCGGCGATGGGTCCGAACAGGGTGCCGATGAGAGCGCTCAGGCCGTAAGCGGTCTGGAAGCTGGTCTCGGGAACCCAGGACGGGATCTTGACATACATGAACAGAAGCGCAAAGAGTGCTGCGCCAATGCCTGCTGCCACGATGGTTTTGGTGGTGACTTTGAAGATACCTTTCATGATTACTCCTCCTTTTGGTTTTACAGCATGAAAATGATTCAGAATTAATAACCCCGTCCTGCCGCGCAGGATGCTGCGGGGACTATTCCCTTATTTTGAACAGATCACTTCCACCGGATCACCCACACGCAGACCCAACCGGCGTGCCGCACTGCCGTTGACCTCGGCGATCTCGACAAAAGATTCACTGTCGACCAGGGCAACCAGATCACCCGGATTGCAGTGCCCGTAAGACGTGACCAGCCCGTCAACGACCTGCCCGCCTGCTTTGAAATGGATGTCGGTAATGCCTGCCACTTCGGCAGCCGGGAGGTTGGTGGTGCAGTTGCCAAAGGCATCCACCACCATGATCTGCGCCAGCCAACCCGTGTCTGTCTTCTGAGGTTTGGGCAGTGGTCGTCGCATTGGATCAGTAATGACCGGACCC
This sequence comes from Anaerolineaceae bacterium, assembly GCA_003542325.1. Taxonomy (GTDB): domain Bacteria; phylum Chloroflexota; class Anaerolineae; order Anaerolineales; family Anaerolineaceae; genus Brevifilum. The sequence continues at coordinate 2,794 of DPKV01000201.1, read as the reverse complement.
AGCTCGTGCAGATCCACGCCGTTGGCCAGCCAGGCACCCGCCGGCGAGAAAATGTCGCGTCCGTGGAAGGTGTGGCTGACATCGGGGAGCCAGTATTTCGGATTGGTCATGTGCACGAATTCAACCGCCTGCCCCTTTGCCTCGGCATCCTCGATGATCGGGGTCAACAGGCCGTTATCCGGACCGACGTAGTATTGCGTGCCCAGTTTGGCCGCGAAGACCCGGCGCTGCGTGCCCACGCCAGGATCCACCACGAACACATGCACGGTACCGTCCGGGAAGAAGGGATAGGCGCGCCAAAGCGCGATCGCGCCTTCTGTCACGTTCTGCGGCGAAATCTCGTGGCTGATATCGGCGATCTGCACCTGCGGGCAGATCTTCCAAATCACACCCTTCATCGTGCCTACGAAGCCGTCCTTGGTGCCAAAATCGGTGGTAAGGGTGAGAAACGACAAAGAAAACCTCCAGAGTAAATGATAACTTTAAGTCTATCTGCAATACTTCAATGAGACGCTGGTACCCACGCCGACTTTCAACTTCTCGGCGGCGCTGCCGTTGACCACGGCGATGGCCAGTGAACCTGAAGAATCGATCATGGCAATGACGCTGCCGGTCTCGCGTTCGCCAAAGGTCTGCACCAGTCCATCAATGCGTACCTCGCCGATGTTGATCGAAAGGTTTTTCTCCGGCGCAGCATGCTCCGGGGTGAGGTTGGTGAGCAGGTTGCCAAAGTGATCCACTGCCAGCACCTGCCCCGCCCAACCATCAGCGGTGGCTTCGGGGCGCGGAACCATGATGCGGGCCGGGTCGGTGATGACCTCGCCCATTTCCTCCAACTTCGCGCCTTTGGCCAGGTGTGCCGCCACCGGGGCGAAGATATCGCGGCCGTGAAAACTGCGCGAGACCTCACCCAACCAGTATTCAAGTCTAATTAAATGAAGAAAGGTCATCGACAAGCCGGATTTCTCAGCGGCTTCGATGACCCCGGTGAACAGGCCGTTGTCGGGCCCGACAAAATACTGACTTCCAATCCGTGCCGCCAGCGGGCGCCGCGCAGTGCCCACACCCGGGTCAACCACGGCTACGTGGATGGTGCCAGCCGGGAAGTAAGGCGCTGATTTGGCGAGAACGAGCGAACCTTCGAGCACGTTCTGAGGACTGATGGCGTGGCTGATATCGACGATGGTGGCGTCGGGCGCGATACCCAGGATGACACCGCGCATCACTCCGGTGAACCCGTCCTTAAAGCCAAAATCGGTTAATAGCGTAATCACTGCCATGGTTGCCTTGTTATGTTGTATGCATAGGGAACAACTCAATATATATCACGAGGGGATTTTACAGTCAAGCGGATTGACCTGATTTTCGCTTTTTGATGGATTAGTTTAATCCATTCTCACGCACATAACGCAGCAATTCAGCGCGGCTGGCCAGGTCAAGTTTTTGCTTGATGCCCTCGATGTAACTGTAGACGGTGTGTTCGGTTAATTCCAACTCGGCGGCCATCTCGGTGTTCGTTTTTCCACGCACCAGCAGGCTGAGCAGGTCGAGTTCACGCGGTGTCAACCCGTCCCTGCCCTTGGGTTCATGGTGATGTACGTCCTCTGTCATTCTGTCTCCTGGAGCGAGAATCCTCTTTCCATTGTACAGAGGAATATGGGTTTCTGGCATATTGAGTTTCCAAGGTAGGGGCGCAGCGATGTGAACTGAACTGCACCCCTACATGAACATATCATTCCTCTACCGCGTTAGCGGCAATGACGCCGCGATAAAAATACCCGCTGTCCTTGATGGTGCGCTTCTGGGTGGCGTAATCCACGTGGATCAACCCAAAGCGCGGCCCGAAACCGGACGCCCACTCGAAATTGTCCAACAGCGACCACTGGAAATAGCCTGTTACCGGGATGCCAGCCTGTATGGCGCGGCTGACCTGCGCCAGGTGTCCGCGTAGATAAGCAATGCGCCGTTCATCATGCACCCGCCCATCAGCACCCGGTACGTCGCGGAAATCCGCGCCGTTCTCGGCAATGAACATCGCCTTCGGATGGTATGTGTTGTTCAGGTTCGTCAGCAGCTCGTACAGCCCGCGCGGTTGGATCTCCCAGCCCAGATCGGTCACCGCCGCGCCCGGCGGCAGCACGCGGCGTTCGCGGCCTGGTTTCAACGGGTGCTTCGGATCAGCCTGCACCGTCACCGGGCTGTAATAATTCACGCCCAACGTATCAATAGGCACTGAAATGGTCTCCATGTCGCCGGGCTGGATAAAATCGATGACCGCGCCCAGGCGTCTGAAATCGTCCACCATGTCCTGCGGGTAACCCATGCCAAAAAGCGAATCCAGCAGCCAGCGGTTGAGGAAACCATCGTGGAAGCGCGCGGCGAAGCGGTCCGCTTCTGAATCAGAGGCCGCGTACACCACCGTGGGATTGACCACCTGGCTCACCACTGCCCCGGGCACGTTGGCGCGGATCACGTCCACGGCGCGCCCATGCGCCAGCAGCATGTGATGCCCGGCGCGCAGCGCGTGGTTGGCGTCGCGTTCGCCGGGGGCATGTTCGCCGAAAAAGTAACCCAAAAAGGTCGCGCAAAATGGCTCGTTCAGCGTGGACCACTGCTTCACCCGGTCGCCCAGGCGGCGCGTTACTACATCGGCATAACCGGAGAAAGCGTCCGTCACACTGCGCTCCAACCAGCCACCGGGCAGCGCTGAAGGCAAATCCCAGTGATACAGCGTCACCACGGGCTGGATGCCCGCTTCAAGCAGCCCATCCACCAGGCGGTCGTAGAAGGCCAA
>DPKV01000154.1 GCA_003542325.1 Anaerolineaceae bacterium | reverse complement strand
TAAAGTTCAGGTTTTTGCAGTAGAGTCAATTATAGAAGAATTTTTCTGATTATTCTGGGTCAAATTGTTTTAACTGAAGATTGTTAATGAGCGGGAAAACCAATTTTGTAGTCAGTCCTTGCCCAACATACGTTACAAACTCCATAATTTTTTACATACACTTTTACAGGAGAGCGATCGGTCTGCATTCCACTTCAGCCAGCCTTTTCAAGTGATATAAATGATCAGGACAACTGGAAAAAGGACCGTAACAGCCAGAACCACATAAAACACTGGCCCGTTCGTCCAGAAGTCCATGCCTTCTCCCGGCTTCGAGAAGTCCATACCAAAGAACCCGGCAAGGAACGAGATCGGCATGAATAAGGTTGTAATAATCGTCAGCATCTTCATCACGCTGTTCATCCGGTTATTCACCACTGAGAGAAGGATAATTCAGAAGTGTTCAATTGGACTAAAGTTCTTGCTTTATCATCTCTGCCAACTGTCGGATTTCATCTTTTTTCCCCTCTTCATCGATTGTTAAAAGTTTCTTGTCGCGCATTTGCCAGCGTCCAGCAATCATGGTCGCCTCAACGTCGCTGGCTTTCGATGTGAACACCAAATGCGAAGCTGCATCAAAGACTGGCGTTGTATGCAAGCTATTTAAATCCACGATGATCAGATCAGCCTGTTTTCCAGCTTCCAGAGACCCGATTTTGTCATCCAGATTTAGAGCTTTCGCCCCGCCCATAGTCGCCATATACAGAACCTGTTCAGCGGGTAATACTGTCGGATCAAAGTTAACACCTTTTTGGACCAACGATGCCAGGTGCATTTCTTCCCACATGTCCAAATTGTTGTTTGATGCGCATCCATCTGTACCGATCGCCACATTCACACCATTTGCAAGTAAATCCGCCACACGCGCGATACCCGACCCCAACTTGAGATTTGATGAAGGGCAGTGCGCAATTGAAGTCTTTCGTTCAGCCAACAATCGAATTTCATTATCGTCAAGATGAACGCCATGTGCCAACAACGAGTTGCTACTCAGCATACCCAATTCTTCCAGATAATTAATGGGGGTTTTCCCTGTTTGTTCCAAAACATCTTTCAATTCAGCTCTGGACTCTGCGGCATGGGTCATGAAAACAACGCCATACTCTTGACTGATTTGCCTGACTAACAATAGCGTCTCTCGACCAACTGTATAGGTGGAATGGATCAATGTACAGGGCGTTATAAGCTCATCATGCTGATAGGTTTCAATATACTCACAGATCCTGTTTTTCAGGATCTCCTTACTTTCTTCATAAAGAGCTTCAAGTACACCAATACCCGTTGCTAATCGAAACCCGACTTTTTTCGCGGTGTCGATTATGGTTTGGTAGTGCCAATACATATCCGCAGCGGTAGTTGTTCCCCCACGGATCATTTCGGCAAAGGCAATTTCTGTTCCTAATGCGACATTCTCTTCAGTCGCAAATTTCAACTCCAATGGCCAGATTTTCCGCAACCATGGTTCCAGGGGTATATCATCAGCAATACCCCTAAAAATGGTCATCGCCGCATGAGTATGCGCATTGACCAGCCCAGGTAAAACCACCTTACCACTGACATCAATGGTCTCTTTTGCCTGATAACGCGCCAACAAATCCTCACGGCTTCCTACAGCGACGATTTTTTCACCACTTATTGCAAGGGCGCCGTCAATTATTCGTTCACCAATAGAATTCTGAGTAAGAATTTCTCCACCAACAATTAATTGATCGATCTGTTCTGGCATCGTTTTTCCTATCGCCCGATGAACGTCTGCCCCTCACCGGATTTCCAGCAAGGGGCAGATTTTTTCTTATATCTTCCTCAAATTGATTCTACCGAACCTAGATTTCTTCCTCTTCTTCAACAAATTGCTCTCGGCCGGAAAGCATGAAGCTGGCCAGAACAATCATCGCCAGGAAGGGTGCGACACCGGCCCAAACGCCAACCTCACCCTGTGTGCCGGTGAAACCTAAGATCTGTTGACCATATAAACCGGTGGAGATACCGACGCCAACAACCACACCACCGATGGCGCCAACAATCATGAGAACTGCGCCGATATGTTTGGCAAATCCACGAGCAACATCCTCTTTGTCCATGATGTCTGTCCAGATCAGGCCCCATTTCTTGACACGGGGATAAAGCAACAGGAGCAGCGGAGGCCCAAGCAGGATTTCTGCAACCGCGTTATTCAATGTGATTGTGACTGCCAGGAATGCGAATGGAACGATCTTGACAATATCAAGGTACCAGGCAATGATAACTGCGCAAGCAGCAGCCGCAACAATTGTAATGATGATATAGGCCAGCAACTTCGTCCATTTGTTGACATTCTGTTCCATGTTGTCCTTGGGGACTAAGCCCAATGCACCCCACAACTTATAGGCAACAAATCCCAGATAGAAATTGCCAACAAAACCGAAGATGCTGCCCCAACCCAGAGTGCCGCCAAAGAGGTCACCAATGGTGTTACCGATGGCTGCACCCCAGGCACCTGCAGGACCAAACATCAGGCCAAAGATAACCGGGAATACATTCGCCGGACGAACTTCAGTGATACCAGGAATCAAGGGAATACCACCCTTGAAGGGAATCAACACTGCTGCGTAAATCGCAGCGGAAAGCGCTACAAGAATAATCATTCTTGTGTACTTCCACATTTTAAATACTTCACGCATAACATTCCTCCAGTTCTAATTGACTTTATCGATAATGAAAAACCATTCTTCTATTTTTCTCCTGGTTATTGAATCAGGTTCACCTCCTTCCAAATGAAAATTTACTCCTTAGTCCTCTTCTTCCACAGGAGGATGGTAGCCTAACGAAGCAAACTCGCATTCACATCCCGAAATTTGGATAGTCCTTAACGTGGTGATAAATAAATCCAGTATGGAAGACTTTACATTCTCCAAACCGTCTTCATGCATCTCCATAATTTCACTTTTCAATCCTGCACCCCAATTGATTGAAAAAGCTACCGCCGCATAATGAAGACCTAACTCACGGGCCAGGGGGGCTTCAGGTATCCCTGTCATCCCTACCACGTCTCCACCTAGCTGAGCATACATGCGCACCTCAGCCGCTGTTTCCAGACGGGGGCCGTTTGTGCAGACATAGGTCCCTGCTGATTGAATTGGAATAGCTTTCTGTTGAGCAACTTCCAGTAATCGTTTACGAAGACTCTGGCAGTATGGATGGGTCATAACGGTATGGGCGAATCCCCATTTTCCGCCTTCATGAAAAGTGAAATCTCGCCCAGAAGTGAAATCCAGGAATTGGTCAAGGGCGACAAGGCCCAAAGGCGGAACACTTTCACGCAATGATCCCACTGCGAAAGTCGCCAGGACATTCTTTATCCCCAGCATACTTAATGCTTTGATATTGGCTTTGAAATTAATTTTATGGGGTGGGACGGAGTGGTTTACACCATGCCTTGCCAAGAAAACCAGGTCCGAAAATTCACCTTCTCCACGGTAAATCTTCGCTTTTCCGAAAGGCGTTTCAATGATCTCTTCATTAAATATACCGCCAGGAATACTATAAAATCCCGTCCCGCCAATGATTGCAGATAACATCGATTTCTCTCCGATTAAAACTTGGTCAAACCAGGGATAGTGCCATATCCATTAATCTTCAAATATGTAGCGACCGCAAATAATATGATCAAAAAGGCAATAACGATATAATCATTCTTGTTAAACTCAGATGAGTAATAAAAGGTGCGGTCATTTTGGGCCCCAAAACCTTTCGCCTCAAGCGCCATACCAAAAACATTTGTGTTCCTAATCGTGGAAACGAATACGGGGATTAACAAAGGAATATATTTACGGATACGTTCTATCAAATTGCCGCTATCCAGATCCAAACCGCGGCTGCGCTGGGCCTGGGCAATAATGAAAACATTGCTGACAATCGTTGGCACCATACGGAAGGCAGTTGAAATGGCAAACCCCACCCGGTATGGCAGTCCAAGTCGGATCATACCCAGAACAAATTCTTCGGTTCGTGTGGTACTTAGGAAGATCATACCCTCGGTAACCAAGGAAAGCATTATCAAGGTTCTTGCGATCGCGAATTCAAATGCCTCCAATTCAATGACCCAGAACAACGGCTTTTCGCCATTGGCAAAGAAGGACCATAGAACCATACTGGAAATTGTTAATATCACAAGGATAAAGCTGATTCGTTTGAGGTTGATCAGGCTTTTGGCAAAAAACCCGTGCAAAATTATTAGTAATGAAAGTGGAAGGACCCACAATGGATTATCAAAATAAAGAATTACGACAAACGCCACAACCAAAATCAAAATTTTGGTGCGAGGATCAAGGCGGTGAAAAAAAGTGTTTCGATCGAGATAAATTTCCTGATCCATTAGTATTCCTCTCCATCTTTCGAAGTGCAAGCCATAAATTCTTCAACATTTAGCATTGTTTTACCCAACCGGTTTGAGAGACTGACCAGATGTGGCGGCCTGAGAAAAGCTTTGGTTAATTCTTCTTCATGTGCGTACACTTCACGGGGTGTGCCCTCTAACATAATCAAGCCGTCTTTGACCACATAAACGCGTTCTGCATATTCAGCGACGACCCACATGTGATGGGTGACAAAAATGATCGTGCTCCCGCTTTCGTTAAGTCGTTTTACCAATTCCATCATGCTTCGTTGTTCAGCATAATCCAGACCTGTCGTCGGCTCGTCAAGAATAAGCACCTCTGGTTTGGCCGCCATTACTGAAGCAACTGCCACACGCTGCCGTCCGCTCTTCGTCAAGCTGAAGGGGTCTTCCTTTTCAAACCCAACCAGGCCGACCGCTTCCAATGCTTCGGCAACTCGCTCTTTAATTAATTCTTCATCAGCGTTTCGTAGTTTGAGAGAATACGCTACTTCATCGAAAACCGTATCTGAGAAGATCTGATGGTCCGGGTTTTGGAACACATACCCCACCTGCTTTCCTAACTCAAATACACCTTGCTCACTGGTCGGTTTATTATTTATGGAAATCTCACCTTTGGTAGGCATAAATAAACCATTGAAATGCTTGACCAATGTGGTTTTACCACTTCCATTTTGACCTATAATCGCAACAATTTCACCGCGATTGATTTGAAGGTCAACCCCACGTAACGCTTGACAACCGTTGGGGTAGGTATGTTCAAGCCCTTTACAAATAATCAAAGGTTCCTGATGTTCCTGTAAATGCTCTTTATCCTTTTCTACCAGTTTCTGATAAGACAGATCAGAGATTTGCCATTTATTTTTCTTGAAGGTTTCCAAGCCATCTTCAACAGTTAACGGCAGATACTTACTGCCCATCCGAGAAAAATAAAGGGTAATACCTAGTGGCATTACCCCGTGGGTTTCCATTAACTCAACATTGCGAAGGATCTCACCAGCAGGCCCATACATCAAAGGTGCACCTTCATTGATGAGCAGAATTTTTCCTGCGTTAATCGCTTCCTCGGTTTCATGTTCGACCACGATCAATGTGAGGTCTTCCCGGTTGCGTAATTCATCTGCAATCTTAAACACCCCATATTTACTGATCGGATCCAGGTCAGTGGTTGGCTCATCCATCACCAGAACCCGCGGCTGCATGGCCAATACTGAGGCAATTGCCAGTTTTTGTTTTTGGCCGCCAGAGAGCGTTGATGGGGGTCGATTCTTCAAATTTTCCAACCCCACTAATTTAAGATTCTCTTCAATCCTATGAGCGATTTCCTGACGGTCTACGCCAAAATTCTCGGGACCGAACGCAACTTCCAACTCCACATTGGTTGAAAAAAGTTGGGCCTCAAAATCCTGAAAGACCATGCCGACTTCTTTCGCCATTTCGGCTACGGAAAATTCCCGGGTGTTTTTATCCAGTACGATAACATCACCTTTAATTGTCCCTTTGAAGAAATGAGGTACCAAGCCATTAATTGTTGCTGCCAGGGTGCTCTTCCCTGCTTCACTGGGACCCATCACTACCAGAAAATCGCCTTCCTCAAGGTCGAGGTTAATGTTATCCAGCGCGTTGCGCGGTTGACCCCGGTAGCGATACTTTAGGTCCTTTATCGATACAACCGTTTTTGTCATTAAATAACTCCTATTATGAAATTTCGAGAACAGCTTATTTTATTGGAAAAAAATTACGCATGATTATACAGTCCTGAATTCAGGGATATACAACAGTATTATGCTTTTTATAGTGTTGGGGAAATTAAAAAAATGGATTGCCTGTACTCTCATGGACATTGGTTTACCCTAGTGCAACAGTAATGCCAAGTTGATGATTGATACCGATAAATTTTAACTATGATGTAGATGATTATAGATAAACTAATTCAAATTGTCAAACGAATCTTTCCAAAAAAAACCAATTGAGATTATGTAAGAGGATCATAGGTTGCCAAAAACCGTTTTGTTTGCTAAACCCATATGCCTGGCTAAAATCGGTCAAACTGATGCGCGGCTTGAAATCCCAGGATTACCTGTACCAAACCCAGAGCGATCCAAAACAATGTCACGATAGTATTTGAACTTTGCCAGGGTAAATGTGTGAAGGTGGTGCTGCCCACCATAAATGCGCCATTCACCAAAAGCCCCATCCCATTGAAAAGCCAGATGCCTTGTTTATGCAGGATGAAATTCATCACCCCCAACAGGATCAGGATACTTCCAAGTATTGGCGCGAGAGATAAATTTAATAAAAGGGATACTGCCCCGATCAAAACCAGCCCAACGCCCCAACCTGTTTGTTCCTTACGGAGATCAGCAGGAGAAGGTGCCGGCAGCCACCTCGAGAGAATGTCCTTGTATTTTCCGAAATCAAAAACCTTTCCCCGAAGAATACCGCTCGTTCCTTCGGTGAGCAGCAAGAAACCGCTCCGCCTGAATTGAAACTCGGGGCGACCCTTTTGTCGATCAATTATGAACCGGTCGCCGCCATCCCGGGCACTGAAAACCGCATAATCTTCGTTGAGAGTAATATCCCAACGGCGGCTCATTTGTTTACCGATCTTCTGCGAAATCGAAAAGACTTGGACAACCGGTTTCTCCTGCTTACCAACCTGTGGTATTGCAAGAAAGGATTGATCCGGTTCAATGACATGCCGGGCCATCAGTACCTGTTCCACCAATTCCAGATTGATCTCCGGGTCATCCACAGCCACACCGGACTCCCAAATTTGCGTTAATTCTTCGGTTGATTTTGCAGGTAATTGAAACCAGTATTGCGGTGATGTTTTTGATTGCATTTCATGTTCTCCTGGTCAGTAATCAAAACACTTTATTCTTCAGCCTGCTCTCCACAAAGGAGTCGGTCCATCCTGCATCCCCATCATCGAACTTCTCCCTTTAAGTTGTTTCAGAACTTTTTAATAGTGTAGCGTTTAAGCTGTTTTTAATCAAGCGGTCAATACTTTTACAGGTCTTCTTAACCATTACAATCTCATTGCGGCCATATTTCCAAGGCATTGCATCAGCAATCTAACGTTATTGTCCATAAAAAGATGATAGATGGTTGTAAATTTCGCATTACAATAGAATAGACTAATCGAATGGAGGATAACCTTGACAGAAAACAAGCCGGCTAACGATTCAACTGATAAGGAAAAGACACCCGTCCCTGCTGGAGAAGAAAGCATATCCAAAACCCACCACACCATCCGAATTAAGGGGGACATCATTGAATATTCCGTTACGACCGGAACCATTATCCTGAAAGAAGAGGATTTTGAAGAAGGTGAAAAGCAGAAAGCCAGCATCTTCTATATTGCCTATACGAAGGATGAACCCGAAGCCAACCGTCCGATTACATTTTCCTTCAATGGCGGTCCCGGTTCCTCCTCCGTCTGGATGCATCTTGGACTCATTGGCCCAAAACGGGTCTTGATGACCGATGAAGGCGAACCGGTTGGGCCGCCATACCAATTGGTGGACAACGAGTTCTCTCTCTTCGATCAGACTGATCTGGTCTTTATCGATCCGGTCAGTACCGGTTACAGCCGGACAGTCCCTAAAGAAAAGCCGGATCAATTCCATACTGTCAAGAAAGACATTCAATCGGTTGGTGATTTCATCCGGGTCTGGACAACCCGCAATCAACGCTGGGCCTCACCCAAGTTCCTGATTGGCGAAAGTTACGGGACAACCCGGGCTGCCGGATTGGCTGGGTATTTGCACCAACGCCACGGGATGTATCTGAATGGGATCATGTTCATTTCCTCCATCCTGAACTTCATCACGGCTCAATTTGACGAAGGCAATGACCTGCCCTACATCCTCTTTCTGCCGACATACACCGCCACAGCCTGGTACCACCACAAACTCTCGGATGACCGCCAGGTGGACCTCGAAAAGGCAGTCGCAGAGGCCCGTGATTTTGCCCTGAATGAGTACACATTGGCCCTGATGAAAGGCAATGCCCTCAAGGGAGAAGAACGTCAACAGATCATTGACCGCCTTTCAGCGTTAACCGGGCTTTCCAAAGCCTATATTGAGGGAACCAACCTGCGGATTAACATCCACCGTTTTTGCAAGGAGTTGTTGCGCGATCGAGGCCTGACCGTTGGCCGGCTGGACAGCCGGTACACCGGTTTTGACCAGGACTCCGTCGGCGAGGTCCACGAAGTTGATCCCAGCTACACAGCCATCCTCGGACCCTATACTGCGACCATGTACAATTACCTGCGCAGTGAACTGGGGTATGAAACGGACCTCCCTTATGAGGTACTGACATCACTGTACCAAACCTGGAAATATGAAGAATACCAAAACCATTATGTAAACACCGCTTCTGACCTACGCCAGGGTTTCCAATACCATCCTGGACTGAAAGTGATTGTGTGCAATGGGTATTACGACCTTGCCACCCCCCTCCTGGCGACTGAATACACCTTCAACCATATCCCCCTGCCGGAAGCACAGCAGCGTAACATCCAGATGAAGTATTATCCGGCCGGTCACATGATGTATCTGCATTTGCCGTCGCTTGAGAAGGTTTCAGAAGACCTGCATGCCTTTATTATGGATCCAAAATAAGAAATCCGAGAATAATCGCAAAGAAATTCCAACCGACAAAAAACTGCTAACCGAAGAGTTTTTTTATCGCTATCTGAGATTCTTTTAGGGCATTCACTTTCAAACAAGGTTTTATAATATAGTCAACCTAAGACCAAAGGAGTAAACAATGCCCACCTTGCCGATTTCACCTCTCAAATTAAATATTGGGTTTGTTTCATTTCGTTTTGCAGGTACAGATGGTGTATCACTTGAAACTGAAAAATGGGCGGAAGTCCTTGAGAAGTTTGGTCACCAATGTTTTTATTTTGCCGGCGAATGTGACCGGGATCCAGAGATTTCAATGATCGTGCCGGAAGCTCATTACCGCCATCCTGAAATTGAAATCCGACACCAAAATTTCTACGGACAGGAACAACGATCTCCTCAAGATACAATCTGGATCCATGAAAAAACCGCTTTTTTGAAATCCAAGCTTTATGTCTTCAAGGAGCGATTCGACATCCAGATGCTGATTCCGGAAAATAGTCTGGCTATCCCGATAAATATTCCTCTGGGGTTAGCCACCACAGAATTCATCGCAGAGACTAACATCCCAACCATCGCCCACCACCACGATTTCAGTTGGGAACGAAAACGCTTCCTGGTGAATAATGTCTGGGATTATATCTCCATGGCATTTCCCCCCACCCTGCATGCCATCCAACACGTTACGATTAACTCTTCTGGTCGTCATCAACTCGCCCGACGGAAAGGGGTGGTGTCTTCCATCATCCCAAATGTGATGCAATTTGAAAAATCAGCGCCTGGGATTGATGACTATAACCATGACCTGAGAAAAGCCCTGGGAATATCCAAAGACCAGTTATTTGTTCTCCAACCCACGCGGGTTGTGCAGCGAAAGGGTATTGAGCATTCAATTGAGCTGCTCTCTCGTCTTGGAAAAGATGCCGTCCTGGTTATTTCTCATGCATCTGGAGATGAGGGCTATGAATATGAAGAACATTTACGGCATTATGCCGAACTCATGCATGTGCCAACAATTTTTGCTTCAGAAATCTTTGATGAGAAACGCGGGATGACACCAGAAGGGAAAAAAGTTTACAGTCTTTGGGATGCCTATCCGCATGCTGACCTTGTCACCTATCCCTCACTCATTGAAGGTTTTGGAAACGCTTTCCTTGAAACTGTCTACTTCAGGAAGCCAATCGTCGTCAATAATTACACGATCTATAAAATTGATATTCGGACCAAAGGGTTCAAAGTAATTGAATTTGACGGTTACATCACAGACAATACGGTTGAACAAACCCGATTCATCCTCGATAATCCTGAGGAAGAATTTAAGATGACAGATTACAATTATGGCCTTGCGCTAAAATATTACTCTTATAAAGTGTTAGAGGCCAAGCTTAAGGTATTACTTGATAATATGTTCTGGGATAATCCTTATGTTTGATTCAATAGCCATATTACACCATAAGGTGCAAAGGTAATCTGCAAAACATCCCCTGCAAGTTTCAGATCAGAATTATGGGTGTATAAGATTTCCCATAAACCTGGGTACAGATCATGATCCAGGTCCAAAACAAGGCCATCCCTACTTACATTCATAACACACAAAACACACTGGGTTCCACTCAAAGCATTGCGCATAATGCAAAAAAGGCGGTCATCATATTCGATAATTTCCTGGCCAGCAGCTGGGTCAAAAGCTTCAATTGCTCCTTCTCCTCTCGCCTTCAATAAGTCTAAATAGCCATTAAAGACCTTCGATCGTAATGTGCCTCCTTTGTGAACCTCGTCAAGTAAGTCTTGATAATTTAGTTTTTCACGATTGATAGTACGCTTTCTGCCTGTATGTTTTACACCCTCGCGCCAGCTTCTTGATCCTAACAAGCTGTGGTAATATATGCCCGGAACACCTTTCAGAGCCAACATAATTGCCTGAGAGGCGAGAAACCGATCTGCAATCAAGCCATCATCTTCATCTGGGAAATTAGGATCGCCCAATGCATCCAGATAATTAATATTTAATTCATAGGCACTGCGCGAGCCATCAGGGTTTATCTTGTAAGATACAAATCCACCCAATGCTTCAATCTGTTCACACATCTCCTGGATGTCTTCATCCGGTATCAGTCCCTTGGCCGGGGTGATACCAATTCCATCATGAGAGGCCGTAAAGTTAAAGAAATGAGTCTTATCCGAGGGAAACTTCAGAGTCTTTGCCCACCGACTCAAAATGGATGCGTTCTGATGATGAAAGGCATTCAGCACTAAAGGGGGCAGAGAAAAATTGTAGACCATCTGCGCTTCATTTGTTCCATCGCCAAAATAGGATACATTCTCTTCATGAGGCACATTGGTTTCTGTAATTATTTGGACATAGGGTGCGACAGCGTCAAAGATTGCCCTGAGTAATTGGACGACTCGATGCGTATTATCGAGGTGAATGCAGGAAGTCCCTATGTCTTTCCAAAGATATGCGATGGCATCCATGCGAAAATATCTGGCGCCGCGTTCAACAAACATCAGTAAGATCCTGATTACCTCAATCAATACCTCGGGATTATGATAATTTAGATCAACCTGATCCTCACTAAAAGTCGTCCATACATATTTCTGCCCAGATTGTGTTTCAAATAAGGTCAGCAAAGGCAAGTCCCGGGGCCTGAAAACCTCTCGTAAATCCTCACTCGGATCAATTGTGATGAAATAATCTGTAAAAGGCTTATCCCCCGCTAAAAACCGCTGGAACCAGATACTTTCTACGGAGATGTGATTAATCACGGCATCGATGGCCAGGTCATAATCCTTTCCCAATGCGACGATATCCGACCAATCCCCCAGATCAGGGTTCACCTGAGTGTACTCAACCACTGAAAAGCCATCATCTGAAGAGTAAGGAAAGAACGGAAGCAAGTGAACTGCACTGATAGCGTCCTTTACCTCTGTTGATAAAAACCTATGAAGTGTTTGGATTGGTGGTGTCTCCTCTGATTGAATCGCATCCCCATAGGTGATCAAAAGTGAGTCTCTTGAGTCAAGCCTTGTCGAAGGTTGCGGCATTGTCGGAGAGAAATTATCCAACACATCAATAATTTTATTAAGATAATTTTTATGAAGATTCGCACCATAGATGGCTTCAAATATTTGCAATACTTTTTCGTACGCCAGGATTAACCACCTTTCATAACCCAATATTGATGATTCAGGTTGCAAACATTATATCCTAAAGGAAAACTTTCATTTTAGGATTCGATACAAATCAAGGAACTCCATTTGGGAACCCCAGAGGTCAAGGAAAAGGCATATAGTCCTCCAAGATCAGGAGGGGTGGTTTGCAAAATGAAAATAAGTTTGCATAGCAACGTAAAAACCAAGGTAACTCGAAACCAGCAGGCTTTCAAGAGTTACTGGATCTCAACTATTCAAGAAGATCCTCCCATTTTGAGGTGTTTACCCCTTAACACCCCCGGCTGTCAAACCGGCTGCCAGATATTTCTCCAATGCGAGGAAAAGGATTATGATCGGAATTGTCATAATCGTCGAGGCAGCCATAACTACATTAGGTCTTGGGCTTGGATCATTAAAGATGGTATTAATTTTAATTGGCATCGTAAACATCATGCGATCATTCAGGAAAATGAAGGCATAGAGAAATTCATTCCACGCAATCATAAATGTATAGATTCCTACAGATATCAGTGCTGGAATCGATAATGGTAAAGTTACCCTATAGATAACTTCCAGGCGGGTGCACCCATCGATTAATGCAGCCTGTTCAATCTCATCGGGTATCGTGCGAAAATAATTAGTCAGCATATATAAAGCAACAGGGAGTGTTTGCGATAGATAGGTAAATATCAAAACCGCCAAATTATCCTGGATGGCAAACCCGAGTTTATCACCAATTTGAGTCAGCATAGCAAATAATGGAATAACCAACAGCACCCCTGGAAACAGATACACCATCAAAATACCATTAAGCAAAAGGTTTCTTCCTTTAAATTTAAGTCTCGCGATGGCATAAGCACCCAATACCGCCAAAATAACTGCGATTACTGAAGTTGGAAGAGAAACCTTGAGTGTATTAACGATGTTCCTACCAAAATTCTGATAGCTTGGGTGGTTTGGATCAAACAGCTCCCGATAAGCATCCAATTTCAGACCTGAAGGGATATAAACGGGTTGCCTGCCGCCAATTTCCATTTTTGTTTTAAAAGAAGAACTTACCATCCAATAAAAAGGAAAGAGTATTCCGGTCAGGAAGAATATCATCAGAATTGAAAATAAAAACCGTTTCCAGGTTAACCAGTCAGCTAAATGTCCAATCAGGTTTTTTTTAGTTTGCTTCATGATTACTCCTTGCCGACACTTTTCATAACAAGACTGATATAGACCACTAAAAAGACAACCAGAATGAGCAACTGGATAACAGAGGTCGCTGCCCCACGCCCAAAATCATATAACCGGAAGCTGAATTCATATGTCAAGATCGACAGCACTTTTGTGCCAAATCCCCCACCTGTATAAAGAAAGATGTCATCAAATTTATTAAAAGTCCACATCAATCGCAACAGGAAAATCGCACCAATCACATAGCGCAATTCGGGCAGTGTGATAAAGAAAAATTTTTGAACACTATTCGCACCATCAACTGTCGCAGCTTCATACAATGTATCATCTACCGCCTGTAAACGAGAAAGGATCATTAACATTGCAAATGGAAAATAGCGCCAGGCATCCAGAAGGATGACAACAATCAACGATAAGCCACGGGTTGATAAAAATGCGTGTGATGTATCGATGATATTCAGACGTAATAATAAATCATTGAGAACACCGGAGGGTCTGGGATCGAGAATCCATCGCCATACAAAAGCAATACTTACCATGGGTGCGACATATGGGAACAAGAAAATTGCCCTGGCTACCCCCTTGCCTTTAAATGGTTGATTCAACAACAACGCTGCAATTAATCCTAAGGTTGTCGAAAGGGTCGTGGCTGAAAAGGCGTAAACGACCGTCGTTACAGCTGCTCCCCAATTATCCCAGCCTTGAAATTCAAAGGAAAAATCTTTGAAGACCCGCTGGTAATTCTGAACACCAACGAAGGGCGCATGAAATACATCATTCAAATTATGCAAACCGACGTTATGAAAACTCACCCAAATGTTAAATACGGCTGGGAAAATCACAAGTCCGAAAACAATGAGAGCTGTCGGAGTAATCAAAGCCCAAGCCAATCGCGCTGTGTTTGTCTTATGGGGTTTTCTGGAAATACCCTTGGCATTCACCATTCCGAGGTCCATCCTTTCAATCCCTCACCTAAATTATCTTTTGGGGATGCCCAAAACTTCTGAGCATCCCCACATGCATAACCTTACTACTTGCTATTGACTTCGATCTGCAACTAGAATTTCAACCTGTTCCTGAAGCCATTCAGCTGCGGTCTCCGGCGTCATTGTCCCTTCCAAGGCGATATAGCTTATTGCCTGAGAAATTAACAAACGACCTTCAATATCACCAACAACAGCTCGTTCAAGTGAACCATAATCCGGGCGGAAGAGCCATCGTTGCATCGTCTCGAACCCGCTGGCTACCTGTTCAATCGTATCAGCTGAATAATACTGGAAGTATTCGCTCAGTCCTCTCCATCCCTCAACAGCGCTTTTCAGAACGGGAACCTTACCCATGGGGGCTAAAGCGAGGATATCAAGGTAATTTTGTCCTTCCATGAAGAACTTGACGACTTCCTGCGCCATTGGATCGGCGCCTTTGAGGATACCCAGTGTAACCAGCTGACCATATGTTGCCTGTCCATTGGGACCTTCCATCAATGGTGCAAACCCTGAGTTCTCAGGCAGATTTTCAACGGCGATTTCGACATTTCCTCCGCCTTCCATCCCTGAGCCATCGACCAGGTCATCCATGATATAGGTGCTGTAGAACATCATACCTGATTGACCTAACTCATAGGATTCACGTGCACCCCGCCAATATTGCGGCCCAGGCATAGCACAGCGCTGTAGCTCGGAATAGAATCGAAGGGCTTCAATCATTTCCGGTGTGTTCATTGTGACATTGCCATCTTCATCAAATGGCCATGCATTATTTGAGATCGCGACTTGTTCAAAAACCTGATGGGGATAGTTTTGTCCCGGGTCGGTTGCAAGTGTCAATGCATAGATGATATCGCCAGTACCTGTTAAAGTATCGCATGCAGTGTTGATCGCGTCCCAACTAATTGGCGATTCAAGTCCAAGTTCAGCAAAGACATCTGATCGATACCAGAGCGCCTGAATCCATCCGTCAAAGGGTACAGCAGAGAACAAACCAGTTTCCGGATCCGTGACCATCTCCAACGGACCCGCGTGGAAATCATCTTCTCCTATAGCTTGGATGGTAGCAACTGCCGCATCTTGATCAAGAATTCCATCAGCCGTAAATGAAGAAACGCGCTCCACACCCATCCGAATGATATCGGGTAAGCGATTGGCTGCCTGCGCAGTGGCGATCCGTTGGGCAATTCCTGCCTCGTCAATTGGAACAATACGAAGATCTACTTCTGGGTGAAGTTGCATGAACGCTTCTGCAACAGCTTCATACGCTATGATGCGTTCCTCTTCATTGTCGGTCGTCCAGAACTCAATCACGACCTCTTCAACTTCAGGTTCGGTAACAACCTCCTCAGGTTCAGATATTTCCTCAGTCTCCTCTTCTTCCGGTACAGAGACTGGCTCAGTCACCTCAACCTGAGGTTGACAAGCCGTTAGCACAATGCTGATTAGCAATGTAACCAACAAAATTAATGAAAACTTCTTCATTTTTTCAACTCCTTTTCCATTGATTCATAATTCGGTTCTTAATTTTCAAGACAAGTTGTTTTCCCTAATCAACCTCCTTACCCGTTATTCCTCAGAAAGACTATCCACCTCCCCTGTCGATTGCCTTATGACAAGCGCGGGTTTAAATAACTCTTGTTGGTGGGTAGTAATCTCTTTCTTGATAATTTTTATCAACATTTCGCAGAGCATCCCGCCAATCGTATAAACAGGTTGGCGAACTGTCGTCAAAGGTGGATGACTGTGTTCTGACATGGGAATATCATCAAAACCGGTCACCAATACATCTCTTCCCACTTCAAGACTCAATTCCTGGGCAGCACTCATCGCACCTAGAGCCATTAAGTCATTGAAAGCAATTATGACCGTTGGGCGATCTGATCGCTTCAATAATTCAAGTGCGTTATCATAACCGCTCTTTTGAGTTAAATCCCCGGTTCGGATAAATTCATTTTTTAATGAAATGTTATGGCTGGAAAGACCGTCCCGTAAACCGCTCATCCGTTCACCGGTGAAATTTAGCATCGGATCGGAAATAATCACAGCAATATCTTTATGTCCCAAACCAGCGATATATTCAGCAATCAACTGCATACCATAATATCCATCTTCTTCAACATAGGAATAATCTGAGTTTTTCTCCGAACGACCAAATGCGGCAAAAGGAAATTCCCGATCAATTAAATAATCAATTCTGGCATCTTGCTTCCGTGTCCGAACGACAATGAACCCATCAACACGACCACCCTCAATCAGTTTACGATAAGCCTCAATCTCCTGTTCACCTGGTGCCCGAGTCGATACCAGAAGGTCATAGTCCAATGTGGCCGCTTTATTGCCAATGCCCGCTAATAGTTCACTAAAATAGGGATCTGCAAATCGGGGACTAAAGGTAGGTAAAATTAGACCTATCGTATCTGTGAATTGCTTCTGCAACCTTTGGGCAAACGTATTGGGGGTATATCCCATCTCTTGTGCGGTTTTGATAATGAGAGCTTTTGTTTTGGAACTAACATCATCATAACCATTCAAAGCTCTTGAAACAGTTGTAATTGATCGATTTACTTTTTTGGCAATGTCTTTGATCGTAACCTTCACAAGATCCCTCACCTGTTAACAATATTAAGTAACTTAAACGTTTTGGATTAATAATAGTATAAACCAAAACGTTTTGATTTTCAACATGTGTTAACATTAATTGGTTTCCACAAGCCTAACGGGGAAAGCCAAGACTTACCATCCCTTCTGATTAACTTTCAGGGGCCGGGCTGATTGCATTTTTTGTTATCTGTGCAGGGCAGGTTGACACCAAACCCTCCCATAGTGCTATAAGAATCCCAACTATGGGGGTACGCATCACTTCGGTACATTGGCTATACTACCAATGACCCTATTAGCAGTATGACTCATTCTCTTCGGAGGGTTGTTATGACTGATAAATTTACTGTGATCATTTTCAGCAATCAAGAAACGACTGTGGAAACCATCGCCCGGGTATTACAGGATTCAATCTTTACCATAGGCGGGATCAGTGACACAGTCGATAATACCCGCACGCTTCTGAACCAATATGCCCCCGAATTCCTTTTCATTCACCTGGACACAAGTTGTAAGGAGACCAACACCCTGGTCAACCGATTCAAAACCATCAGTCCAAGGACCCGGATTCTGGTCATTGGGAATACTTGTGATTATGAGACGATTTTTGATGCCATAAAAGCAGGTGCAGATGTCTTTCTGCCGGAAAACCCTGATCTTGAACAATTGCCTGACATTCTACACTCTCTGCTGGAAAACGAATTTTATCTCCCTGAGTATATTGCTAAAAGTCTGCTTGAAAAATCGAAGCGGGAAAACCAATCTCCAACGGAATTTCCATTCATTCTGACCAACAGAGAACGGGCGATTCTGAATGGCTTTTCCAGCGAAATGACAATGGAAACCGAGGCGGGAAAACTCGATGTTTCCCCTGACCTGGTGAAAGCGCATGTCGATAACATTCTGCAAAAAATCCACTTTGTGGATATCGCTCAAAAACAATACGAAAACATCACATCCGGTCTGTCCCGGTTCCGGTCTTCATTTGAATATTAATATTTTCCCAGAAAAAACCCTACCGGAGTATTGGGTTAGGATGAATCCTGCATGCTAAGATTCTAATATGCAGTCTTTTTATCTTAAAACAAAACTCTTCATCCCCAATTTGGGAACAAAACTGGTCAAGCGTGACCGTCTTCTGGAAAAACTGGATTACGGTATCAACAGCCACCACCCCCTCCTATTAATTTCTGCTCCTGCCGGCTATGGAAAAACAACCCTGGCCCGTTCCTGGATCGAAACACTCAATACACCGGTCGCCTGGTATTCGCTGGACCATGATGACAGCAATCCCTGGCAATTCCGGAAGTATTTACTGAACGCGATCAGCCTGGCGCTCCCGGAAATTTCAGAGCACCTGCAATCCGTTTCCCGGTCAAAACCTCAACCAACCGCTGAGTTTATGATTAAGTTGCTGGTGAATGAAATCTCCGAGGCAGGCCAACCTTTGATCATTGTCCTGGACGATTATCACCTCATCGAATCCCCACTGATTAATGAACATATCTCCCTGCTGATTGAAAATTTACCAAAGCGGGTCTCTTTGGTTTTACTATCCAGGACAATCCCAGCCATAACCTTCTACCTGTCTCGTAAACGTGACCAAATAACTGAGATTACCGATAAAGATCTGCGTTTTACTATTGAAGAGACTAAGGATTTTCTCAAACTCAATTCAAATCTACCTGTTTCACCTGAATTATTACGCCATTTAGATGAGAAAGCCGAAGGCTGGGCGGCTGGTATACAGCTTACAGCCGCAGGATGTCAGGGTGAACCCGCCCTAACCCAATATATAAACAATTCACCCGACGGAGGCCCTTTGGTCCTGGATTACCTGGCAAATGAAGTGCTCTCAGGGCAGCCCCTGGAAGTGTTGAACTTTCTATATACGACATCCATCCCGGACCAAATTTGCTGCTCCCTGGCAGCCGCACTCCTCCACCAACCGCCTGAAGCCTCTCAGGCTATGTTCGAATCACTGGAACAACAAAACCTGTTCATTTTCTCCCTGGATCGGGAACATACCTGGTATCGGTACCATCCTTTATTTCTGAATCTGCTCCGAAACCACTTTGATTCAACATTAAAATACCAGGTCAAAGCCCTGCATCGGATCGCAAGCGACTGGTTCGAGACCCACGGGATGATTGACCAGGCAGTTCATCACAGTCTCCAGGCGAACGACCAACCCCGCGCCTTTACGTTGATTGAGGATAACGCGGAAGCCATGATACTGGCCGGTGGTTACAGTCAATATCTCCGGTTGGTTGATCAGCTTCCCAAATCTCAACAATCTGCATCGACAACAATCTTAATTTTCAAGGCAGCAGCAATGTTGTTCAATGAATATCCCCGAAAAGCAATCCTGGGAGTCCTCGACCGCATCCATGACCAGGTGGACGCTGAAGAATGGGAAGGAGAGATTGATGCCATCCGGGGAATCATCCAAAAAAGCAGTGCACACCCGGAAATGGGTATTGAAATTTCAAAGCAGGCTTTGCGAAAAATACAACCAAAACATGTTTTCTTTAAAAACCTGGTCGAACGAAATCTGGGCATAGCCTATGCTCAGGCGAACGATATTCAAAATGCAAATATCTGGTTTGGAAAACTCCTCAAATCAAGCACAAAATTGAACGACTGGGGCGGCATCCTGGCTGCTTACTATTATTTAACAACATTCCTAAAAATTCAGGGGCGTCTTTTTGAGGCTGCTGAGCTGTATCAAAAATCCCTTTTATTTATCGATGAAAAATCGCTTGAACTGCTCCCCTATAGCATCAGGATAATTTCAGGTTATGGACATTTGCACCTTAAATGGAACCGTGTGGACAGTGCGAAGATTGCCTTAAAACGCGCCATTCAACTTGCCCGCAAAACAAGCGGGATGTATGCTCAGAATGCTTATCAGGATCTCAGTTTAGCGTTCCTCCATGAGAACGATATCCGCAGTGCTTTAATGATGATCCAGGAATTAAGATCTCAAGCTCAGGAAAAGCAGGACAACTATCACAACAGCCAATTCCAGTATTCCCTGGCCATCGAAGCTCTGATCCAGCTTGAAGCGGGTCAGGTGGATCTGGCTCGTTCATGGCTTTCAGCATCTGGCATTGAGTTGTATTCTTTGGATGATTTGCTTGGTAAATTCGGATTTGAATTGGGATACGTTTTGCCGATCGCGGCAAAAGTATATTGCGCAGACAAAAAACCTGAGAAGGCGATTCAAATCCTCGAATCCGCAATACCGGTATTCAGGAAGCAGAAGGCAAACGCCTTCCTGATCCGAGCTTTGTGTGCTGCGGCGGCAGCGTCTTACCAGATTGGCGAACATGAAAATGCGATTCATCTGTTATCTGAGGCCATCCTGCTCGCTGAACCGGAAGAAGACATCGGGGATTTCATGATCGCCGGCGCAGACCTGGAGCCGCTATTCGACGAGATGCTGGCAACAGACAGTCCATCCCAGTTCATCCAGCTGCTTCTCTCGACACTATCTGATCAGGAACGGTCCAAAAGAGCTTCGTTAAATGACCTTTGTCTGGTTGACCCACTCAGTCACCGGGAATTGGAAGTCTTGCACTTCTTTGCCCAGGGAATGAACAATCGTGAGATCGCTGTCAAATTGTTTCTGTCGATCAATACAATCAAATCGCATAGCAGCAAAATCTATCGTAAACTGAATGTTAAATCCCGTAGTCAAGCGATTTCCAAAGCCCGATTACTGGGCATCCTCCCCAACCAGGGAAAACCCTCCTTTGTGAAGAAAGACCGCGAAACATCCTAAAGTCTTCATTTCTACCTCCTTTATGTAAATGAACTCCGGCTGAAACCTGGCCGGAGTTCATTTTTTTCGAGTACTACTCATTCACAAACCGGATTGTGCTCAAACCTTACTATTGAAGTACAGATTCCCAATGGAAAAGACCAGGGTAGACGTGAACAAATACAGCAGCAGCTATAAATAACTGATCGCTGCATCCAGCGAATGAATATTAATTGCAAAAACAAGAACCATCATTGCCGAAACAATGATAAATGTCATAAAAGCCGACCACCCCACGTCCTGCCGTTGTTTTTCGTCAAAAAGCGGTTGGGGTTTTCTTTTGTGTTTACCAGGGCCCAATTCAAAAGCGCTACCGCGACCTTCTGGTGGATTTGTCGTAAATTAAAGGTAAGGAGTAAATGGATATGACCCCATCAGAAAATAAATTACGCCGTTCAAGGCATAATCGGATTGTCGCTGGAGTCTGCGGCGGCCTGGGCGAATTCTTCGTTATTTCCGCTTTTTGGTTCCGCCTGTTGTTCGTCATCCTGCTCATCCCCAGCGGCGTACCCGGCCTCGTCCCCTATATTATATTGTGGGTTATCATCCCAAAAGCCGGACGCGATTAATATCGTTATCTAGATCGCCTGCCTGGAAAGAGTTCAAGTCAATTCGGCAACAAACCCACCATCAAATCACCGCGTGATTCAGTTGGAATTTATGTATAAAAAACCCTGCCAATCGAAATCAGCAGGGTTTAATTTTTCCAGATGATGTGGATTAATCCACGGAGAAAAAGATCATCCGCAGGGTGATATATACAAAATAGAGCCCTATCAGATATACTGCACTCCACTTGCCTAATTTCCCTTTATTGAGCCATAAGACAATCCAAAGGATCGCACCGGTAACCGTCTCCCAGGGCAGGTCCCAAAGGACCAGCGGCCTCGGCACCCAATACTGGCTGATGAGTGCACCGCCTCCGATGGCAACCAGCGGGTTCGTGATATTGCTGCCGACCAGTGTTCCCAGTGAAATTCCAGCATCGCCATTTTTCGCACCTGCAATGGCTGTGATGAGTTCCGGCAATGCTGAAGCCACACCAAGGGTTAAGACACCAATCAATGAACCGCCAATCCCGGTTTTTGCAACGACGACCTCGGTGGCTTGTAAAGCAACCATGGCGCTGCCAACAGTCAACGTCAACGCAAACAGGGCAATGAACGCATCACGCCAGGCCTGTTTCGCATTTTCAGGGACGCCTTCCGGTTTCTCACCATCTTCGGTAAAACCGTGATCTTCCTCACGGTAATGTTTGCGCTCATCCACATAAAGGTAATACATGTAAGCAATAAAGGAACCGAATAAGATGGCGCCATCCAGCCGGGAGTAGATCCCATCAATACCCAGGACAATGCACATGATAGTCGTGGCGATCATGGGGATCATGCTCTTCCAGAGAAAATAACGTTTGAAATGCAGACCTCCCGCAATAAGGACAACAATAGCCATGATCAACGTCTGCTGGACGACATCCGAACCAATATTTGCCCCCAGCACGACAGCAGAACTAACTTCGAAATCCAATGCCCCACTGAGAATCCCAACTGAGGCTGTGAAATGCGCTGCGATTTCAGGGATACTGGTTGCAAGAGATACGACCGTTACACCCATGAACGTTGTTGACAGTCGGAAATAGCCGGCCAGGCCGGTTAATTTCTTGACCGCAACATTGGAAGAAATCACCAAAACTGCGATCGAAACCACGCCAAACAGAATTAGTAATGGCATGTTCGTTGCTAAAAAATCTAACATAATAAAAAGCCTCTCTTCTCAAATTTATTCACATCATGGTCAAAAAAAAATCAGGGTCACAGAACTCGGGACCCTGAGTGAAAAACAGAATAGTATTAAATCAAGGCAGTTCTGAGCGCGCTAAAATGACT